>JANYKF010000037.1 GCA_025361665.1 Clostridiaceae bacterium | reverse complement strand
TCGGCCGCGTTTCCGGCGTCTGCTCGTGGAAAGGCACTGGGGATCACAGGAACGGTTGTAGCCCTGGGAAGCCTGACCGGTCCCGCATTGGGCGGTATCCTGATCGGATTGGCCGGCTGGCGCTCCATCTTTTTCATCAATGTGCCGGTTGGCATCATCGGGTTTGCATTGGCACTTCTGATCCTGCCGGCGGACCAGCCTGGAAAAGAGCAGGAAACATTCGACTACGGTGGAGCCATCCTGTTTTCCGTCGGAATGCTCAGTTTGCTTTTTGCCATCAACAATGGAACAGAAAGAGGATGGACGAGTCTGCCCATCCTGCTGGGTCTTTGTGCCGGTGTGGGTTTGCTGACCGCATTCGGGTTCCTTGAGCGTAAAATCAGGCATCCCATGATCGATTTTTCCATTTTTCGCAACCGTACATTTCTGATGGGCAACCTTTCCGGTTATCTGACGTTTGTGGCCATGTTCGCCAATACCATCCTCCTTCCGTTTTACCTGCAGCAGATCCTTCATTACCAGCCTTCCCGGATAGGGCTGCTGATGATGGCGACTCCTTTCATCATGGCGTTTGTCGCCCCTGTCAGCGGACAGGCGTCAGACAAGTACGGGCCTGTTCTGCTGACATCGACAGGGCTGGCCATCATGGCCGGCGGGTTGTTTTACTTTTCAACCTTGTCAGTCGGGGCATCATTTTGGCAGGTGCTTCCCGGTCCCATCCTGATGGGTTTTGGGTCCGGAATGTTCCAATCACCCAACAACACGAGCGTCATGAATTCCGTTGCCCCGCGGAAAATGGGGGTGGCGGGTTCCATCAATGGCCTGGTGAGGAATCTGGGCATGGTGACGGGCATTGCGTTTTCCGTGACCCTGTTTGAAGGGCTTGGGGGTACTGCGGCACCCTCGACGGATCAAATCCCCACATTCCTTCACGCTTATCATGTCGTCATGCTCGTGGCCATGATGATCGCGCTGATCGGTATGGTCATTTCCCTGAACCGCAAAGCAAATCGGCCAGACCCAGCCAATTGGCCAGGTTCAACAGACCGGCCAAGTCCGGCAAATCGGTCAGGTCCGCCTTGACATTGGCCTTGCCACTATTTATAATCGGCTATATTGTGTCAGACAAGTTGTTTGAATAACTTCTATGAAAGAAGGTTCACATCATGGGATTCAAAATGGGAATTGCAGGTTGCGGGGGCTTCGGGAATTGTTTCGTGCCCCTGTATAAAGCGCATCCGCTGGTTGACGAAGTTGTCATCGCAGACCTGGTGCCGGAACGTGTTGAAAGTTTTTCAAAAAAGTATGGCGTCGAACGTACATGCGACAGTTTGGATGAATTGCTCAAAACGAATGTCGATGCCGTTGCCATCATCACCCAGCGCCAATTGCACGGCCCTATGGTCATACAGGCGCTGAAAGCCGGCAAACACGTTTACAGCGCAGTACCCATGGCGATCGACATCGATGATGTCAAGGAAATCATCCGTCTGGTGAAAGAGACTGGCTTGATTTACATGGTCGGTGAAACGAGTTACTACTATCCGGAAACTATTCTTTGCCGCAAGCTGTTCAAGGAAGGCAAGTTTGGAGAGTTTGTTTATGGAGAGGCACAGTATCTGCATGACATGAGCGAATTCTACCAGCCATACATGCAATCCGGCGGCCCCAACTGGAAACGGATTGCAGGATTCCCGCCAATGTTCTACCCGACCCACTCCGTGTCCATGATGCTGGGCGTAACCGGCGCCCATGTAACCCAGGTTTCATGCATGGGATATCGCGACCATCATGAAGACGGCATCTTCGGGGAAGACCTGAACGATTTTCAAAACCCGTTCAGCAATGAAACGGCGCTCATGCGAACTTCCGATGGCGGCTGTTGCCGCATCAACGAGTTCCGCCGGGTGCCGACCTTTCATGAAACGGGTACCCGTTCCTCCGTATTCATGTCGATGATGGGTACAAAAGGTGGTTTTGAAAACGCTCCGCTGAACGCATACTGGATAGAAAAGGCAACGAAGGAACTGATTGACATATCGGATCAGATAACTTTGGGAAAATGCGCCCACCCATCGGAGATCGGTGAAGTCACGGAAGAATACATGAAAACGGATTTCTTCTCCGGCGTGGCCCCTGTGCATCCTATCGGGCGACTCCCGAAAAACTTTGCCAACATGAGCAATGGTCATCTGGGCTCGCACCAATTCATGGTGGATGATTTCTGCAAGGCTGTCACCACCGGAAAACTGCCCCCGCTGCATGCATGGGCTGCCGCGGCACACTGCATTCCGGGTCTTGTCGCACATGCCTCCGCGGTAAAAGGCGGCGAACTGATGGATGTGCCCTATATGGGTGAACCGCCTGCAGATTGGCCGATGCTCAACCCGGACGACTGACGGACCCTATTCAGCAGATTGAGATAAATAGATTGACCGTACCGTCTATTCGCAGGTAAGCCAATTTGAGGCTTGCCTGTTTTTTCAGTTCGAACACGCACAACTCATGCCACCGGTTTCCCGCAGCTGTCGCAGAACCGGTTGTTCGCGGCCAGCGGTTTCCCGCAGAAGGCACAGAACCTGGAACCGGACACAGGCTGAGGGGGCGGTTGAGGGGCTGGCCGAGGGGCTGGCCGAGGGGCAGACTGAACGGCAGGCTGAGGGGCTGGCTGAGGGGGCGGTTGAGGGGTGGGCTGACGGGCGGTTGGCGGCGCGGGTTGGTTGGCCTGTTTCACCGGCGTCTCTTCGGATGGGGGTCCTCCTGCTTTTACCAGTTTCCATCCGGCATCAAACAAGTCCATCCACACAGCCTTTACCTGATCCGTATGAAATGCCTGATGGTTGATGCAGGGTTTCCCGTTCTCCATGGCAAGGGTCATCACATGGTTCGTAACAGCGGTTGGCGCAACAAATCCGCCGCCAACAGTGAATTCACGACCTCCGGCAATCCCGGTCAGCGAATAGCCCGCGCAGGTCAGCCAGGTACGTTCAAATTCCACGCCGAGTGCCTTGCCTGCATCCGTGAATTGGAGCCAGGGTTTTCCGGCCTTGTCCTTCATCATCCGGCAAAGACCGGCATCAAGAAGAACACGAACCGGATCCGGATTCTCCCTGTCAATCGGGAGGTTTGGCATCAGTGCGATAAACGCACCAAGCAGCCAGCGAACATCCCGGGTTTCAAGCACACGGGACATGTCCTTCAGGAACATTTCAGCCGACACGCCCGGTTCGGTCTGCGGCAGGCAGGAAAGCATGCTCGCATAATAGGAACGCCTGTACATGTCGATTGCATTGAGCAGACATAGAAATCCGCCCGTATCCGTCAGCGGCGGGATGAGGTTGGGAGACACGGCCTGCGTCCTGGATGCGTGCAGGCCAAGAAAGCCATCCGCAACGGTCCCTGCATCCTCATACAGGACTATCAAGGCGTCTGCACCTTCCACGATAAATCCGGCAGGTTTTCCACTTTCCGTCAGGCAGACGGTTTCCTCCTCCATGGGGCTTGAGCCGCCTCCCGTACGCAAAATGAACTTCATTCCCGGATTGGCCAATGCAGGGATGGATTCCTTGAACAACGCCATCGATGCCGGGTCCGATAGCATGCGCATGCCCGAAGGCTGGCCGGCAGCAATCCTTTCTGCCAGCCGTGGGTGGGATAGCGGGCTGAATGGTGACAGCGATGCACTTTCTTTCCGCAGCAGCGCAATCAGATCCGCCAAGCCGGTTTTTGCCATGACAATCCTGTCAGCCATTCGTGCCACCCTCCTTGACGTACGCCAATCCCTTCTGAAACCGTTTTTCCATTTCCGGGTCCATCTTTCTGACAAGTGAATCGTCCATCGGTTCCCGGAGTTCGCCCAGCCAGCCCTTCCAATTTCCAACAATGATTTGTCTCCGGGTTTCGCCCGGAAGATTGAGGTATGGGCATCCATCGGACGTGGCGTGCAGTTTCATCGCAATGTCGCCCGGGGATATCCAGAGCAGCTTGCCGGATTTCACCCAGGGTGCCAGATCGAAATTCAGCAGGAAATCCGGGTAGGCATCCGAATAGGAGATGCGGGTCCCGCTGTCCAGCAGGATCGTGTAGCAGTCCCGGGCGTAATCATTGACCCGGGCATGATCGGTTACCATCGGATAAGCAAAGTAGGCCATCCACCAGATGGTTCCACCGGCAATAGGCATGGCTTGCAGCACGGCTCGCATTTCAGGCCGGTTGAGGATTTCCGTAATGACGAAAGGTTTTTCGGGACCGGGCAGTACGGAGAAAGGGGACTCCTCAGGCATTCCATCAAGGCGCAATGCGCCATCCACGGCAAACAAGGTTGGCGGACCTTCAAATTCGTTCCGGACTGTTCCTTCATCACGCCACCAGGGGCTTCCAGTCCCGAAAATATCTACACTGCCACGGACAAGTTCTCCTGTATAGGGGCACCGCGACAGCTTGAGTCTTGGCAGGGTTGCCAGAAATGCGGGTTCCATCGCCTTCAGTCGTGCCATGCATTCCCGCCAATTCCCCACTATTTCCGCATCCGTCACCATTTCCCGCTCAAGGCGCTGAAGTTCCCTGAATTCCCGGCAGTACTCCGCCACAGCTGCGTCCCGCGCATCCCGGCTGTACCCCGCAACAGGGCCTGGGGTACTGTTCACATATTCCTGCGGCATTACTTCCACCTCTCCATCAACTTCATTCCAGGCATCCGGACGGCAACGGACCAACTAGTCATCACTGGGTGGCGGCCTTCACGCCCTCGGCGCCGACGAATACGTTTGGAACAGTGGTTGCGGTCGGCAGCTTGAAAGTCGGGTTGGCCACAAATGCCTTTGTGACCGTGCCATCCGGATTGAAGGACACCACTCCGCCACTCGGGTTGTAATCGATCCAGTTGGTGCCGCCGCGCGTTGTCGCGGCTCCTCTCATGCTGTCGTAAGCAGTCGGATTGAAGCCATGAGGACCCGTGTAATTTGGATAATTCGTCAGGCCGCCATGCGTGACCCCGGAACTGGCGGAATCCAAGGCCGCTTTTTCGGCGGCCGCGCTTGCATGGAAAATGTCGTTGTCTCCCGCATAGGGCAGACTGTCGGTGCCATTCACCCCGGGTTTCGCCAGGATCCCGCCTTCCTGGATTTCCAGCTGACCGTTCCGGACCAACCGGTTGATGTCCGGACCATATTTCTCAATCTCGGCCATGCGATGATTGAAGCGTGCCTGAATGGCCACCTGTTCCGCCGCGCTTCGTGAAGCGAAATCCGCCGGGAGTTTCGGTTCGAAATAACCGACCAGGCCCTGGCTTCCAGGTCTTGCGCCTAGCACTTCATCGATGCTGTTGATGGTCTTGTTCTTGATCCAGAGGTCCTTCGGCACGGCCTCGCCGGACTCAATCCAACGAACGGATTGCTCGTTTCCTAGTCGGATATAAATCGGTTCGCCCGTTTCCTGCGCAATTCTTCGCATTTCAGCAAGGCTGTCCTTGGTCATGAACTTCGGATCGTCTATATAGCCTGTGTGGATGAAGTCTCCCCGCTGACCGAGATTCGCCGCCTCTTCCGCTGTCATGTTCCGTGCATTCTGGGCGGCGATCGAACGGGCGGCATCATCGGAATAACTGCCCAGGAAGTTGTCGATGCGTGAACCGATGATCTCCTGGCCCGCCTGTGCCGTCGAGATGGCTCCGTATGCCTCGAAGGTGCCAAGAACGGAATAACCCACACGTTCCCAGGGCCCCCGGTTCGGATCCCAGCTGTTTTCGAAACTTTTAACGCCAGTAAGGCTCTTGATGGTGTCGTATACTTTCTCCGGATCGTTGACGATGTTGGAAAACCCATCCCAGGCCTGTCCGGCAAGGTTCGAAACTGCTCCCCACTTGTCCGGGCTGTTCCAGGCATTGGTTGCAGCATTGCCGATTGCCGACTCGGCACCTGTCAGTGTATTGTAGACGTTGGACCAGAAGGCATCGCGGAGTTCCGGATCGGTGTTGTAGTCGCTGATAGCCTGTGCCAAACCCGTGACAGCGCCGACGGCCGTATCCTTCATGTTCCCGATGTCATTGTACATATTGTTGAACCAGTCATTGCGCAGGCTGGAGTCGGTGATCAGATCCCAGGTGCCACGCCCGAGATCCGAAACCAGCCCTGCGCCTTCAGACAGGATGCCACCAACAACATAAAGCCCTGTATCGACAATTTGCCCAACTGTGCCACTCACAGTACCAGACGCGACATCCCAGACATAACCTGCCCCGTCCACCAGGTTTCCGGCCGTACTCGCCACCGCATCATATGCATTGCCCACCGCACTTGCCGCGGTGTCATATACATTCCCTGCAGCATTCGCTGCTGAGTTGTATGCACTTTTCACTCCGTCCTTCAAGTAACCGGCAGCATTTGCCGCCGCGTCATATACATTCCCTGCAGCATTCGCTGCCGAGTTGTATGCGCTTTTCACTCCGTCCTTCACAAAGCCGGCAGCATTTGCCGCTGCGTCATATGCATTCCCTGCAGCATTTGCTGCCGAGTTGTATGCGCTTTTCACTCCATCCTTCACATAGCCGGCCGCGCTCGCCGCAGCGTCATATGCCGTACCGGCCGCGCTGACACCCCCGGAGACCATGGAGCCCAGCAATCCGCCGAGTGCCCCAAGGATCCCCGGCTGCACCCCGTTCGTGACGATCATCTGGCCGGCAGGGTCCCTGAGGTAGTTTCCGAAGTTGCCGCCAATTTCATTTTTTCCGCCGTCATCTGCAAAAATGCGACCGAAAAGGCGGAACCACAGCAGGTTGACGCCGACAAAAACCAGAATGGAGGCAACCGCTCTGGGTGTGGTTTTCCCGAGAGACAGGAAAATGCCAAGGCCGATGAACAATACCATCAGCAGGAAGGAAAGCACTTTCATGTACTGGAAGGGAACCAGAATCAAGGTCAAGGCTCCCAGCATGAATCCAAGGGGAAGCAGTCCGGCCACCCCCTCATTGACGGCATTTCCCGGTTTTCTCCCGAGAAACGTCTTCTGCACATCATTCCAACCTACACGCACAGCCACATAGGTAAGGTTCCTGTTTTGTGAAATGAATCCGAAAAACTGGCCGATGGCCAGGGTGATGAAGAGCACACGGTTGTTGACGAAGAATCCGACCAGCATCATGAGTCCGGCGGTGAACAGCAGGGAGGGCAGGGACCACCGGCCGGCCTTCAACGTACAATAGCCAGCCCAGCTGAAGGTATGGAACAGATCCGTGAAGAAGCCCTTGAACCCGCGGGATTTGATTTGGGAGAAAATGCTGGTGAGCAGGAAACTGGCTACAGCCACGAGGATGTTGAAGGCCGCCTTGTTGGCACCCAGATTGAACAGATAGTACGTAACAGTTCCGGGCACCGGCGTTCCGCCATACCCCTCATTTTTAACGGCAATGTAATAATAGTTGACATACATGATGGCGAAAAAAACAGCCACGGATTTGACGAGAAACCAAAGGCCTGCTTTGGGAATGCTTCGGATGAATCCCGAAACCATCAGCTTCAGAAGCTGCCAGATGGATTCTGGTGGCGCTGCGAGAAGCTTTTGCTCTTTTCCGGCTTGTCCATTCTTGTCCGCCATGGTCCGGCTCCCCTTTCCAATACGGAAACGATAACTCCCTAAACCATAAAGTTCCATATCCGGATGTGTCTGCAGGGTGTGATTGTGGCAGATGAGAGGCTGCCTTCCACGAGTTCACTTTATCACGATGCAAGGTTGAAATCAACGCAAGGTTTTATCCGTTTCATATGCCCCGGGCGGCCATTTCACACTGCCATCGTCCCAGTCAGTATGCCCCGGGCGGCCAACTTGACACAGGCTTTGAAAAGTATTTATAATTTCCTAATCAATGAAAGAAAACAGGCAGGGAGATGCCATGGCAAACGCTGTCAGGATTGTTCATACGGCCGATCTGCATCTGGGGTCCCCGTTCGGCTATTTCCCGGAGCGCGCGGAAATTCTGCGGGCGGATCAATTGCGAACTTTCATGAACATCATCCGTCTGTGCCTGGATATGCAAAGTGACCTGCTCCTCATTGCGGGAGATTTGTTCGAACAACCGCATCCACCCCTGTCATTGGTGAATGAAATTCGTGATTTGCTGGCATCGATCCCGGAGACAAGGGTGTTTATCGCACCCGGCAACCATGACCCGGCAGAACCGGATTCGCTGTGGCAGAACACCAGTTGGTCCAAAAATGTCCATGTCTTCACTGGCGGCATTGAATCTGTCGATTTGCCGCATCTGAATACCCGTGTCTACGGGGCCGCCTTTCAAAGCACGGCTGCTCCCGAGCCCCTTGTCAGAGCACTATTGCCGGTACCGCATCCGGACCTCATCAATATCCTGCTCCTTCATGGCGAGGTCATCACGGGCAATCAGGGCAGTGCCTACAATCCCATCTCCATTCAATGGCTGAAAACCTGTGGAGCCGATTACGCCGCCTTGGGCCACACGCACCAGGGCGAGCCGGTTCAACGGCTTGATGGCACAGGCCCATGGTATGCTTACAGCGGTTGTCCATCCGGCAGGGGATTTGATGAGCTGGGACAAAAAGGAGTTCTGTACGGAACATTGACCCAAATGGAGCAGACTGGCGCGGCAGTGGCTGCAAATGGCAGTCGATTCCGGATTCTCACGAAAATGGCATGGCATCCGGTTTCCGGCCGTCAATTCCTTGCTTTGCCCGTGAACATCGGAAATTGCATGGACCAGGAGGCAATCTTCCAGACGATTCTGCAGACTGCGCAACAGAACGACTCGGGATGGCGGGATCACCTGTACAAGATCATCCTGTCCGGGGCCGTGAGTGATGATTTGCTGCCGGGTTCGCTGTTCCTCCTTCAAAGGCTGCAGCGGGAACTGTTTTTCTGCAAATTGGTCAATCGGACAACCCGGGCTTATGATCTCCGAAGCTTGGCGAAGGAGCAATCGCTGATGGGCGGATTTGTTCGCCAAATCCTCTCGGATGCAGAGCCGGACTGGGATTGTCTGGGGGTTCAGCAGCGCCAGGTTCTGCAAATCGGCCTGCAGGCTTTCGAAAGAGAGGTTCCGTACTGTGAAGATGATTAGGCTGTCCGTTCAAAATTTCGGGAAGTTGAATGCGCGGCAAATCGATCTGGATGACGGGTTTCAGTTGATTCAGGGTCCGAATGAGCAAGGAAAGAGCACCCTGATGGCTTTCATACGGGCCATGTTTTTCGGGTTTTCCGGCGGAGGGCGCCAGATCGGCAACAATGAACGCACACGGTATGCGCCATGGGACGGACAACGGATGGGCGGTTCCATCGTGTTTGAACAGGCGGGGACAAGATATCGCCTGGAACGCTGGTTCGGGAAAGCGCGTTCCGCCGACAGAGTCGTCCTGATGCAGGATATCACCGGGACGCAGATCCCCCTGGGAGGTCAGGAAGAACCTGGCAACCGCCTGCTGGGCATTTCGGAAAATGAGTTCGTGAATACGGTCTTCATCCGTCAGCTGGGGAGCCCGATCGGCCAAGGGGATGAGCTTCTGGCACGGCTGGGCAATCTCGCGGGAACCGGGGATGCGCTCATCTCTCACGCAGAGATAGACAAGCGTTTGCGTCAGGCGCAGACGGAGCTTGTGGCTGAGCGTGGCGGCAGTGGCCGCCTCAATATGGCGCGCACGCGGAAAAACGAGTGGGTGCAGCTTCGTGAGACGGCCGTTGCAGATGCTGTTCATCACACCAGGCTTTTGGAGAACCTACAGCAGGAACGTACCAATCTGAAGCAGGCCATGTTGGTTCGCCAGTCTCTGGAAGAGCAGGCAAGGCATCAGGAAATGAGAGGACAGCTGGCTCAGTGGCAACTGATCCTGGCTCGAAAGGACGCGCTTGATCAGACCTTTCAGAAAAGAAATGAACTTGACGAAACCCTGGTTCACGGCAATTTTATGATTACGGCTGAGTTTATCGGGATGCTGAGGAAGCTTGATCAGAAGTGGAGAGACACGGGTTTGCAGCTTGAGGCCTTCCGCCTGCAATCCATCCGTGCAAGGGATCAGCTGCAGGGATTGAATGACCAAGGTGAAGCTTATGCCAAGGTAAAGCTGGTGGAACGTGCAGCAGTGAAGCAAATTCAGGCACATCTCAATGAAAGCCATTTGGCAGCCGAACAGCAGATGCGGGAACTGCGTGTGCGAGTCGAGAAAGAAAACCGGTTGAGAGAGGCAGCCAATGCAGCCGAATTGACGATTGCATCGAAACGAGTCGCCGAAGGGCATCAGAATGTTCAGAATTGCGAGAACCAGCGGAAGAATTGCCAGAATGAGGTCGAACGGCTTTTCGGGCAGTCTGAACAGATCAAAGCAGTCCGCGTAAAAAACAATGAAGCGGTTCACCAGCAAATTGAACAGCTGACCCGTGAATCGGAAAATGGAAGGGATGAATATCACGAACGCTTGCTGGAACGGGATGCCGCCATCGCATGCTTGAAAGCCGCAGAAGACAGGGCGGGTCTGATCCGCGCGCAAAAGCCGGATGCGGCCTCATCATCACAATATGTCATTCCCCGGGTCATCTCGAAACAACAACTTCTGATATTATCAACAGGGGTCCTTTGCCTCATCGGCGGACTTCTTGGGGGAGTTCTGCTTACTCAGCTCTTCTTTTTGGTTGCCATCCTGGGTGCGCTGCTTCTGGGTGCGCTGCTCCTGGGTGGACAGGTCTGGCAGATCCTCAGGCAGCCATCCGGTGAACAGCAGCATCCTGATGCGTGGGAACAGCAGAATCAGGCGGTGGAAAGCGATGTTCGTGTCGCTGAAACCAGCCTGCAAGGCGCGGAACGCATTGTTCAATACGCGGAAAAAACGTTGAATGAAACCCGATTGAGAATGGATACGGTGATTCGGAATGAAAAAAACCAGCTTGTCGAGCAGGAGGGGATTCAAGCCGACTTGATGCTGCAGTTGTCCGATGCTTCTGCAGCGCTTGCTATGGCTGAACAGCAATTGATTCAGGCCGATGTCAGGATGAGAGAGGTTGAGAATGCGTATAAGATTTGTCAGGAGCAGATAGCGGCTCAGCAGCCACTCATCGTGAATGAGGCAGATGAGCGTTTGACTGAAATACGAAGCTCAATCGCGTCGGATGAACAGGCGTTGGCTCAATGCCTGCTGCAAAGCGGCCAAGCTGATTGGGACTCGCTGGAAAAGGCCTTGCAGGCGATGGACCGGCATAACGGCCAGGTTCAGGCTTCCATGCAGGAATATGAGCATTCGCGGGAGGCTTTTCTTGGTGCTCAAACCGCACATGATCAGGCAGCGGCAGAGTTGATGCGCACCTATTCCGCTTATGAGCCGGTTGATCTGCCGGAAAGCGTGCGAGAGAAGATCGTCAGGCTTGAAAACATGCTCGCTCAGCGCGACCAGTTGTCAGCCACCCACCGTCAGCAGGAGGAGGGGCTGCGCGATTTATTGGAGGGCCGTACCTGGGAAGATTGGCTTCAGAACAGCCGAAAGATTGAGCAGGAGTTTGCCTTGCTTGACGCACTGCCGGAAAGCCTGGATGAATCGCAATTATCGATCCTCAGGAGCCAGATCGGACAAGCCGAAGCCAAAGTGATGGAAACACGGGAGAGAATTGTCGCATTGGAAGGGGAAATTCGTCATGTCGGGCAAAACCGGTCAACCGTCAGCGAAATCGATGATCAAATCGTCGAAGTGAACCGGCAGATCTCTGCCATGGAACAGTATCACAATAGCCTGGGACTTGCGCGAAGTGCCCTTGATGCGGCTTCCGCGGAACTGCAGAACAGCTTCGGGCCGGAACTCAATCAGAATACGGCGCAGATTCTTGGCCGGCTCACACTGGACAAATATGAGGATCTGAAGGTAGACAGGTCTTTAGCCGTCCGTCTGGCCGACCCGGTGGACAAGGTTTTTCATGATTGGCAGTATCTGAGTGGCGGCACGATCGACCAGATATACCTGGCCCTGCGGTTGGCCATTTCCGACCGATTGAGCTCGCTCGAAAACAGGATGCCGCTGCTGCTGGATGACGTTCTGCTGCAATATGACGATTCCCGGGCAGAAGCCGCCATCCGCTGCCTGATGGAGAAAAGCCAGGCCGAGTCACAGCAGATGCTGTTCTTCACATGCCAAAACAGGCTGACGGAGATCGTTCGGCAGGCCTGCCTGCCAGTTGTCCAATTAAGATAGCGGGTATGTGCCCGGGATTTCACAGGAATTTGCACGGAAGTTCGAAAATACGATTTCGGGCATGGGAATCCTTCCTCATCCTTTTCGAAAGCATCCGTTTACATGATCGTCAATGAGGCCAGTCGCCTGCAGGTGCGAGTAGAGGGTGATGGAGCCCAGGTGCCTGAATCCACGGTTCTTCAGGTCCCTGCCGACTTCATCCGACAATCCGGAAGTGGCCGGCAGCTGGGAGATGCTGTCGTAATGATTCACGACCGGGTGTCCATCCACAAAACGCCAGATGTACCGATCGAAACTGCCGAACTCCGACTGCACTTCCAGAAACCTGCGGGCATTGTTGATGGAGGACTCGATTTTCCTGCGGTTTCTAATAATTCCGGCATCATTCAAAAGGGATTCAATCTTGTCCTCGCCATATGACGCGATTTTTTCCACATTGAACCCGTCATAGGCTTTCCTGTAATTCTCCCTTTTTCTCAGAATGGTGATCCAACTGAGGCCTGATTGGGCGGATTCCAGAAGTAAAAACTCAAAATGCTTCCGGTCCTCATGAACCGGCGTGCCCCATTCCTCATCGTGGTATTTGACATAGATCGGATCTGAAAGGCACCATTTGCATCGTTCCATCATGCGGCACTCCAATCATCAGTCTTATTACCCCGCAAACATGCAAGAAAAGATGAAAATCAACTTTTTGCACCGGGAAAAATCTTGATATAATTGTATCATGCCGCTGAGGCATGATGAAACCGGAAGGAAATCAGCCGATAGGAAATCAACCGGGAGGAAATCAACCGGGAGGAAAGCTAGAGGCGCCGCATGAAGACGGACATCTATTATTTCTCAGGGACGGGAAACACGCTGTATGCGGCTCATCATCTGGCAAACAGGCTTGGCGCAAAGCTCAAGCCTGTTGCTGCGCTTGTCAATGAGTCCGGAATCGAAACAGATGCGGATGCAATCGGGATTGTATTCCCGGTGTATTATGGTGATTTGCCAGTCGTTGTGAAAAAATTCCTAGGCCACCTGGAAAAGATAAAGGGCAAATACATATTTGCCGTGGCAACTTATGGTGGTGGTGCCGGGTCATCTTTCAAGACAATGAGTCAAATCCTCGAAGCCCGGGGCGGAATCCTTTCGGCTTCCTACGGGGTTCATATGCCCCAAAATGCTTTTCGCAAGCCATGGGAAAACAATGATGCCACGCTGGATCATGCCCTCCGCAAAATGGAAAGGATTGCAGACGATGCAAAGGACAGAAAAACCGGAAAACATTATCCCGGCGTGTTGATGAAACCGATATTATGCCTGATGCACGAGGCTTTCAAACCTCTCTACAAAAAAGGGATGCTCAAGTATTCCAATGCATCACCGGAGACTGATTTTGACATGCTTGTCCATCTGGCGGATAAAAGCTTCACCGTTTCAGATGCATGCAATGGGTGTCGCATCTGTGCAAATGTCTGCCCGGTTCGCAACATCAATATCGCGAATGGCAGGCCCATATGGTTGAACCGATGTGAAAACTGCCTTGCCTGCTATGATTGGTGCCCGAGTACCGGGGAAAAGGCCTTGGAAAAGCGGCCCTTCTCGAAACCCTTCTGATCATATGCAGACGGGGCATATCGAAAGTGGAACTGGATGTATCCTGCACGAACGAAACCGCACTGTCCCTGTATAAGCAATGCGGGTTTGAAGCAAAATCAGTCATGGAGTATTATTGGCTCCCGTGACATATTGAAGGAGGCAACCGCAATGAATACATCCGATCAAAGCAATCCCACCCATCCCGCATTTCAATTTCATATCCTGCCCATTTCCGAGAAGGAAATCGATGGCGTCAGCAGCAAGTGCTGGGACAGCCGCGAAGTCCAACTCGACATCCTCCGGCAACAGGGGATCCTCGGATTCGGGGCCTGGGACACAGACGGCCGGTGCATTGCGCAACTGCACTGCTATCGGGTTGCGCTGCCGGATTGGATGACAGCCTTTTCCCGGATTACGCCCGAAACCGTCTGCTGGACTGTCCACTCGGCTGGCCCCTGTTGGCGGCAAAGGAAAGCGGAATGTCGTACGGAATGCCGGTCCTTGTCCTTTCCTGCTTTCATGTAGGCCTGCTGCCCGGATGTTTCGACGAAGATCCGCGCTATTTCCGCAGGGGAACCGGAAAAGCGCTTTTGCACGCCATCATCGACTGGGCCAGGGAGACGCACGAGTACGCAGCTATCCTGGCACACGGAGGAACGCGCATCCTGCCCGCTTACAATGTCTGGATGGGAAGCCTGCCCTGGACTGCTTACCGAGACGAAGGATTCACGACTGTCGCCCTGGAAGAGAATGGTGATCGTCTGCCCTGGTGGAAAGATAAGGTTCATCCGGAACTCAGAAGGCAGCTGTCCGAAGCCCTGGCTGAGGGCCATGGGCCAAAGGAGCTCAACGCGCGACTGATGGTTTTGGAATTGTGAAAGGATCTCTTTGATGCCGGTAGAATGCGGAACTGCTTTTACACTGGGCTGTTCCGTTTCCTTTTCTTCAATTCTTCATACTTGTCCATGATTAGCATCGTGAGTTCCGAAGCCTGAAGCAAACCGGATACCTTTTCAAGAATTCCGGCAGGACTGTTTTCTTTTTGCAGCGTGTTCCATTCGAGGTCGTTCGCGTCTTCGTAAAGCAATGCAGCAGCCGCTGTCGTCGCAAGAGGTCCGACATCTCCTCCGTACTTTTGAATCAGGAGTGCCGGCCCGATGATGCGTTCGTTGAAAGCAAGTTTCCGATGAGGTTCCCGGGTATTCCGCGCGATGGTGTCCTGAATTGTCCGATTGCGGAATTTCACGAGGGAACGGGCGGCGAATTCGCGCTGTTCCTCCGCTTCGTACCCATATTCCGCGCACATCGCCTTTCCGACCTCCA
Source organism: Clostridiaceae bacterium (assembly GCA_025361665.1). GTDB lineage: Bacteria > Bacillota > Clostridia > DSM-8532 > DSM-8532 > JAEWSN01. The sequence goes on along the minus strand of JANYKF010000037.1, from coordinate 3,659 downwards.
GGTACAATTGATCCAGCAGGAGCAGGATCTCCGGATCATTTGCCGCATACGAATAGACACTGTATCCCTTCAGCCAGCCCAAATAGGAGATCGCGGCGCTGGCCGCGTTGTAGGTGTATATCTTGCGGATCAGGAAATTCTCGAAATCTTTTATCGGCATCAGGCCTTTTATACTCGGCAGATTGGATTTCAAGGTTTCCGCACTGCACTGCAGGTTGGGATGGTCTTCGGATTGGATATCCAACTGGAAGCGATTATCTTTTGTTTGGATATCCAATTGGTTCCGATTGTGTTCGATTGTCGTACAGAATACGGTGGCTTCGGAAAAGCCGAACAGCATCCCGGCTTTCGATCGTTCTTCCTCTTTCAGCGCGGCCAGAAAAGCCTGCTTGAAAACCAAGGCAGGGTTACTTGCATTTTCACACAGTATGACGCTGCATTCTCCGGTCTTTTCATCTGTGTCGCATTTCCCGACCGCATCACCAATGCTGCTTGCATCAATCCCTTCGCCAATGCTGCTTCTCCCGATCCCATCGGATATACGAGTCGAATATCGATGTGCCAGCCATTGCGCGACTTCTGTGATATGGGTCCCGCCCACGGAAATGAAAATCAGGCGGACATCCTTGAGGATGTCGTCAAGACGCGGGTCATCAGCATGCGTTGCGACATAATCCGTCACTCGCACAGGTTCCCTGGTGGCACCGAAGAATCCGACCTCGTAACGGCCGGCCTCGCGAAGCTGATCAATCAGTTCACGATTCCTGTCAATCATGTAGAATCCGAGACCGCTTTCCTGGATCAGCCTCCCGATGAATCCCCGTCCGGTCTTGCCAGCACCGATGACGGCGATTCCAATGTTGTCCGTCATGATTCCTCCTTTTTCCAATCTCTATTCATCTATTGCCCCGATGACGGCGATTCCGATCTTGTCCGTCATGATTCCTCCTTGATCCAGCCCATGTTCTTCAATTGCAGGATGCTTTTCTTTACCAATGCGGCCAATTCCTCTTCCGAGTCCATCTTGCAGATGTTTTCAAGAATGAAATCAATGCCTTTTTCCTCCCTCATATGCTTGAGTTCAAGCGCAATCCCATCTGTTGGCTCATCATAATGGATCGCGGCGGCTATCGCCAGCGAAAGGCAAGCCGGGATCCCTCCGTTTTCCAGTACCAGCCTTGCCGGTCCAATCAGCCTGTCCTGCGGACCAAGTTTCCTCACCGGATCTCTGGCATTTCTTTCAATGGTGTCCACGATGGTGCGGTCCTGCAGCTTCGCCAGGGAAGTCTTTCCGAATGCCAACTGGTCCTCCAGCTTTATATTGAATTTCTTCGCAAGTGCAGTTCCTGTTTCCAGATAAACGCCCGACAGGATTTCTAGAATATCCGGATCCGATGCGGCCTCTGATATCAAGAAATGACCCCTGAGGTATCCCAGATAGGACACGGTACCGTTCGCGGCATTATAGGTGTAGAATTTCCGCTCCAGAAATCCCTCGAATGCCTCAATCAACTTGATGCCCTCGATCTCCGGAAGTTCGCCTTTGATTCCCGAGGCATCGACCGGGAGAATCCAGTAATCCTGCACATTGACGACCAGCGGATCCGCTTTCAGGGCTTCGGCTCCTGCTTCGATGGCGGAACGCATCACGACGGCCTCCGAAATTCCCACAAGCTTGTCAAACTGTTCATGGCATCCGGCGTTCAAGTCCAGCAGGATCGCCTTCCTCAAGAGTTCAGCCGGCTGTTTCCAGTTTTCGCAGGTGATGATGTTCAGCGGGTTGTCGTTTCCCGCCTCAAACCTTGCTGTGATGCCTTTCACCAGAGCCGGGACGATTTCGGGCAGGTTTTTGCCCCCGACAGCCGTGAACAGGATGGATGCTTTCGAGATTGCAGAGGAGATCATGTCGCGGTCCGCATAGGAAAGCGCCTTCACGCCTGAAACCAGCATGTTTTTTTCAGGAGCACCCAGGATGTTGATCGTGTACTGTTTTCTGTCATTGAGCAGATCAACCAGTTCCTGCGCCTTCTCCACAAAGACGAAGTCTTCATGGCTCAAGGCCAGGAGATGGGCAATGAAACCCCTTGCTATCTTGCCGGCGCCAAAAATCACGCTATATGCCATGGACAGACCCTCCTTCGATGTCAGCAAAAGTTATGAAACGACCCTCCTTCGATGTCAGCAATAGTTATGAAACGACCCTCCTTCGATGTCAGCAAAAGTTATGAAACGACCCTCCTTCGATGTCAGCAAAAGCCATGAAGCAACCGTCCTTCCATATCGGCCCACTTGCTGAATGACTCCTTGAGTGCGGGGTACAGGTCCTTGTAGATTTCGAATCTGGACCTGAGGATTTTGCCAAGCTTTGCATCCGGTTCAATGATGTGATCTACCTTCACCCAGCCATCAATGGCTTCGTCATAGGAAGAAAACCAGCCGGTTCCAATGGCGGCGAACATGGCTGCGCCCAAAGCTCCGCTTTCCTTTTCCCGCATCACGCTGAACGGGATTTGAAAGAGGCTGGATTTCATTTGGTTGAGTTCGTCATCAAAAGCCGCACCGCCGCCAACCCGAACCTCTGTCCCAACTTCGGCGGAAATCAATGTTCTTTCGCCGGACATCAAAGTCCATATGTGATACAGGCTGAATACAACGCCTTCCAGAACAGAATAAGCAAGGTCCTTTGACTGGTGATCCCCCGACAACCCAAAGAAAACACCCCTTGCCTTCGCATCCCAGATCGGGGCCCTCTCACCCTGCAGGTAGGGCAGAAAAATGGGAGGCGGGGGATTCCCATGACCTTCAGGTCTGTTATCAAAGTTGACCCTTTCCGGATCCCGGCCGAAGGTCTTGAACGCCCAACTCATGGAAGTCCCGCTGTTGGCTGTGACGCCGTATTGCACGGAGCTCCTCAGATAGGGGCCGAAGATGAGGTTATCTTCCTTCGTCACCGCATTCATGATGGGGGTATCTTTTCCGGATGCCGCAGTCTTTATTTGCTCAGCTTTCCTGACTGCCGCATTTCTTATCATGCCGACATGCTCGGAGGTGCCGGTCACATCGAAGCATTGGCCATTCTTTATGACTCCCATGCCCAGCAGGGAGGAAAAGAAATCGTTGCAGCCGAGGAAGACCGGTATCCCGCGGGGGAGTCCCAGTTCATCCGCAACAACCTGCAGCAGGCAACCCGGCGCCTCGCCGGGTCCGTAAAGGGAAGGCAGCATTTCACTTGATACACCGATATGGTTCAGAAGTTCCTCATGGAAAGTGCAATCGGCCAGATTGGCAAGGCCTCTCCAGCTGAACGGGTCGGAAGCATAGGTTCCTGTCAGCCTGAAATAGAGGTAATCCTTGGGCTGAAGCAGTTTTTCAGCTCTTTCCCACGCATCCGGCAGTTCCTCCTGAAAATGGAGAATCCGGGGAATCGGATAGGAAGCCAGCTTTGGGTGGTTCATGGAAATATGCTCGTTGAAGAATGATTCGGAGAACCTGCGCTTAGCCACGACAAGTTGTTTCTCCCCGCATCCTTTTCTCCAGCTTGTGACGGTGAACCCGCTTCCGGTTGTTGAGGTGTCCTGCAGCAGATAGGTGCCAACCTGCGCGGTCAGACCAACCGCATGGATATTTCCCGCTTCCTCCATCCATGGCGTCAAGGCGCG
>JANYKF010000468.1 GCA_025361665.1 Clostridiaceae bacterium | reverse complement strand
TTCGGTGCCATCCAGCGGCATTTGCCGCCGGATGCATGCAAGTTGCAAAATGCAACTTGCATGAAAAAGTCGAAAATCGACTTTTTGCACGAGAATCAAGTTTGAGAAGTTACTGCGAAGTGAACTATTGCGGCAGTTTCGGCAAGAATTATGCCTGCCCTCCCGATGTCGGATCGGTCGGCGAGGTCATCGGAAAAGCAAAGGCCTATCAAAAAGCCCTGATCTTCCAAACGATCGGCCAATTGGAGGATTCATACGATTTTGAAGGCATGCAGGAAGCAGCCCGTCTTCATACGAACGTGCCGAACCAGATTGAACAGGAAGTAAAGCAGCACGATGTGGATTACCTGCAACTGACGGTCGGCGGGTGCACGGTCTGCAAGACTTGTGCAATGGTTGAAAATCTGCCATGCAGGTTTCCGGACCGTGCAGTGTCTTCCTTGGAGGCCTATTGCATGAACGTTTCCACTTTGGCCGGCCTTTGCAATATGAAATACATCAACGGCAAGGACACCGTGACCTATTTCGGGGCTTTCATGTTCCGGCCGGTGCAGTTGTAATCCGGGCGAGTGACGAATTTCAGGTTTCATACCGGATCCATCTCATATTCCCAGGACTTGCTGTTGAATAAGGTAAACGGTTCCCGGCACAATGTCGCTTGCCATGGTATGATTTGAGGGCATGAAGAGACAATTGAGCATATTCTCCGGATTTGCGCACAATACGAAGTACCTGCTAGCACTTGAGCCCATGTGGGCTGTTTTCGGGGGCCTTATTTTTTACTATGCCCCTTTGTACATGAAGGAACAGGGCTTGTCGGAAATTCAGATGGGCATCATCAACACCGCGGGACTTTTTGTCGCATTCATCTGTCACCTGCTGGCCGCGCCCATCACCAACAGACTCGGCAGGAAAAGGACCACCTTGATATTCGATGTCATTTCCTGGTCCATCCCCATGATCATCTGGGCTTTTGCCAGGAGTTTCTGGGCGTTTTTCATCGCAGCCGCCATCAACGCCATCGTGCGGATCGTTTATGTCTCCTGGATGTGCCTGATGATAGAAGATTCTGAGACGAGTACAAGGCCGAGGATTTTCGGCATCCTGTATATCCTGAATTATGCCACGGGCCTGTTCACTCCCCTCAGCGGCCTGCTGATCATGAAATACGGAACGGTGCCGGTTTTGAGGGCGCTGTACATTGCGGGATTCTTCAGCATGACCCTGATGTTCGTGATCCGAAACAAATTCGCACGCGAAACGGCCGTGGGGATGGAATTGATGAAACAGCACAACGGGATCTCTTTCCTGGAAAGCATGAAAAGCAACTTCAGGGTCATCCGGAAAGTGATCCGGGACAAAACCATTATCCTGGCGGGGCTTGTTTATGTATTTACAAGTTTCATCCTGTCCATGAATTTTTTCCAGATCCTGTTCATGAAGGAAAGCCTGGGATTCACTTCAAGCCAGTTGTCCCTTGTACCCGCCTGCAGTGCGGTAATCAATGTGCTCATGTTCCTGTTCGTCCTGCCCCGGCTGGGGAGATATCGCGAGGAGAAGATGCTGTCCGTATTTCTTATCGTCAGCGCGGTGGGCTCCTTTCTGTTCATTTTCATACCGTACCGCAATCTCACCGTTTTGCTCATGGTTACCTCCATCATCGCAGTGGGTGGATTCCTGACGCAGACGTTCAGGGATACCGTCTTCATGAACAAGCTTGGAGAACATGAGAAGGCCGATATGTTCGCCGCGGTGCAGACCGTCACGACCCTGATATGCATTCCATCCGGATATATTGCAGGCTTTTTCTACAGCGTCAGTCCCTTTCTGCCCTTTGTAACGATCTGCATCCTGTTTTCCGTGACATCGGCGATTTCATTCTCCCTTCACCGGCACCCTGGGAAAACCTTGCCGGGTGAATCGGCATGAAAGATGAAAAGTTCTGGCCTGAACCGGATTTTGCACGCGGATCAACAGCATTTGGTGAATTGGCGCACGTGTCATCCGTATTTCATGAATTGGCTCGTGAAGCGGCGGAAGCCATCCTGCGCCATTATCGGCAGCCGGGCGGGGTTCGGATGAAGGCGGATGCGAGTCCCGTGACCGATGCGGACGAAGAGGCGAACCATCTCATCGTGGCGGGCCTGAAGCATGTATTTCCCGACATTCCGGTCCTGGCGGAAGAGTCGGCGGATGACCCGGCGAGGTTCGGCAGCAAATGGCTTTTTGTCGTTGATCCGCTCGATGGAACGAAAGAATACATGAAGCGAAACGGAGAGTTCTCAGTCAACCTGGCCCTGCTGGAAGACGGCTTGCCTGTTGCAGGCCATGTCCGTATCCCGGTGACCGGGCATTCCTACAGCGCCGTCAGGGGACAGGGAGCCTGGTTCTGCGATTGGGGAGCGGTTTCCTGCGAACCGCAGCGCATCCACGTCTCCGATCGGACGGCGGGTTTGGTCCTGGCTGTCAGCCGATCCCATCCTTCAAAGGAACTGGATCGGCTGATCAGGCACGCGGGCATTTCCAGGACAATCGTGTCGGGTTCTTCCCTGAAGGGGTGTTTGATTGCGCATGGCATTGCCGATGCCTATTACCGGTTCGGCCGGACCATGGAATGGGATACGGCGGCCATGCAGTGCATTGTCGAAGAGGCTGGCGGGGTGATGCGGCAGATGGATGATTCCCCGATGACGTACAATAAGAAATTTCCGGAGAATCCAATCGGATTCTACGTGCTCAATCGGCTTGAGAACCGTTTTCACGAGGACGTCTGAATTCCTGAAGATGGACGATGGCTGGTTTCGCAAGGCGAAATGGTTCCTCAAGGTTTGCCTGGAGGAATTATGGCCGGCTGCGCACGGTCTGTGCAAATGTGCCTGCCGGCTGTTTCAGGAGCAAATGCCCCGGCTGTTTCAGGAGCGAATGCGCCTGCCGGCTGTTTCATGAGCGAATGCGCCTGCCGGCTGTTTCAGGAGCAAATGTGCCTGCCGGCTGTTTCAGGAGCAAATGCCCCGGATATACGGAAACATCGATGCTCCTCGCGGAGGTCAATTCTCCGTCTATGTTGACGGGCAGCAGGGTGGCGCTCTCCAGATGCAGACTGCGAAACGGGGTCAGTGTCACTTCCTTCAGATGCGTGTGCTCCCCTTTGATAAACATCGGAAAGAATCCGAGAATGCGGATGCGGCTGAGCGGCGATACACGACAGCAATCCAGCAGCCCGTCCGTCATGCTGGCAAGGGGAACCGGCTGCATGCCCCCGCCATAAAAACGACCATTGGCAAAGGCAGCCAGCAAAAGGGTTGCTTTCACAGGTTCACCCCCGTCCAGCGAAAGGGTCACTTCATGCAGGTTCCGCTGGACCAGGGCTGTCAGGACACCCAGGATGTAGGCGAGCGAACCGGGCACAAGCAGCATTTTTTTGTATTTCCTTGTCCTGTCGACCACTTCCGCGTCAAACCCCACGGATGCGATATTGAGAAACCATCGATCATTAAGGCGTCCCAAATCTGTCCGCATCGCGGGCGCATCCAGTATGCCTTCGAGAAGCAGAAGCGGATCGTGGACATCCGTCAAGGTCCGGAGGGTGTCGTTCCCGCTGCCGCAGGGAAGAATCCCGAGAGGCGCATCCGTGCCTGCAAGCCCGTTGACAATCTCATTCACCGTGCCATCACCGCCCACGGAATAGATGTTGACGCCAGAATGCCCTGCGGCGGCTTCGCGGGCGAGAAGGGTCGCGTGTCCGGGTTCCCGCGTTTCAACGATTCGCCAGTCGAGTGACGAGGTTTCAAAACGCCTCCTGATGTGCTCCGCCATTGCGACGGCCTGCCCTTTTCCGGCTGCTGGATTGATGATGAACAAATGCTCCATGATTGCTTCCCTCCAGAATCCTTTTCATTATATGCAAGCCTTTCATGCTTGGCAAATAAACAACAAAAGCAGGTTCATGACTGCGGCGTAGTGGACTCGCGCAGGTCTATCCTCTATAATGAGGGTATCTTGCAGGATCCAGAATGAACCATGGGATGGTGAAGATATGTTCCAATGGTATGAAGACGCAAAGTCCATTGCAGAAAGAGATCCGGCTGCCCTGGGGCCCTGGCAGGTCATCCTGCAGTATGCGGGTTTCAGAGCCGTCCGCCTGTACCGGATCGCCCACTGGCTTCATCTGCATCGCCGGACATTTCTGGCGCGCGCCGTATCGCAGTACGCCCGCCACCGGACGGGAATCGAGATTCACCCGGGGGCCACGATCGGAAAAGGGCTGTTCATCGATCACGGCATGGGCGTGGTGATCGGGGAAACGGCGGAAATCGGCGATTGGTGCACCATTTACCAGGGTGTCACCCTGGGTGGCACCGGCAAGGATATCGGCAAAAGGCACCCCACGATCGGAAACAATGTTTTGATCGGGGCGGGAGCCAAAATCCTCGGTCCGTTTTCAGTGGGAAACAATGCGAAGGTGGCGGCCAATGCGGTCGTGCTCGATGAAGTGGAAGAGGATACGACTGTCGTGGGCGTGCCGGCCCGGGCTGTCCGCAAAGGAAAGCTGAAGCTCCGTTCTTCCTTCGAACTCGATCAGATCCACATGGGAGATCCCATCTCGCAGGAGTTCTGCCGCATGCAGGCGGAGATGGATCGGCTGAAGGCGGAATTGCTTGACTGTGAGGGCGTTGTGACGGAAATCCGGCAGCGGTCCGACGAACAGGGCGTTGTGACGGAAATCCGGCAGCGGTCCGACGAACAGGGCGTTGTGACGGAAATCCGGCAGCGGTCCGACGAACAGGGCGTCAAGACGGAAATCCCGGCATTGTCCGGAAGGAAACCA
>JANYKF010000412.1 GCA_025361665.1 Clostridiaceae bacterium | reverse complement strand
TCGCCACCGGCTTCGACAAGGTGCTCGATGTGCGCAGACCTGCCGTCGCGCCTGCTGCAGCCGCCGTCCCGGGTACCGCACCGGGTGCCGCACCGGGTGCCTTCCACCAATCAGCCTCAGCCCGATCCGTCACGGGATTCGACCGCAGACCGGAACCGAAGAAACCCGTCCTTGTGGAAGACGAAGCCGATGGGCCGGAAATCCCCACGTTCCTCAAGCGGAAAGGCTTTCGCTGAGGCTTGTTACTGGCTTGTTACTGGCTTGTGATTGGCTTGTGATTGGCATTGACAGCCGATGGAGCACCGATTATAATGAGAAAGCGGTTTGCAGGCCACATTCCTGCCTGCCACTTTAGCTCAGCGGTAGAGCAATTCATTCGTAATGAATAGGTCTTGGGTTCGATTCCCAAAAGTGGCTCCACGGAGACTGTCTCGAAAGAGACAGTCTCTTGCTCGTGCAATAGGCGAAGCATCATGTCGGCAAGTCAGGTTGTCGGACCGGAGGCAGTGCATGGAAGATTGGCAGAACAAGGTGTATGGCGTGGCTTTGGGGGGCGGAGGGGCAAAAGGATCCTATCAGATCGGCGTCTGGCGGGCCATGCAGGAAACCGGCATCCGGATCGGAGGCCTCGCCGGCACATCGATCGGCTCCTTCAATGCCACCCTGTTCGCGCTCGGCGACCTGGCGGGGGCAGAATCCCTGTGGCGCAGCATCCGGATAGGGGAGGTACTCGGTCTTGATGACGACCCTTCAGTGGATGAGCGGGGTTCCCGGTGGGAAACAAATCTGAAGCTGACCCGGATGATGGCCCGCAACGGGACTTTCAGCATGGAGCCGATGAGAAGCCTTCTCAAATCGCACGTCGATGAATCGCGGATTCGTGCCGCCGGAATCCAGCTCGGGATTGTCACCTGGTCGCTGACCACGATGAAGCCGGTCGTGGCTTTTCTTGAGGACATACCGGCGGGACAGCTTCACGAGTATATACTGGCTTCCAGTTGCCTGCCTTTTTTTGAAAATCGGCTGATGGACGGGGAACGCTTCATGGATGGCAGCGTTTATGACAACCTGCCTGTGGAGCCACTGTATCAAAAGGGGTTCCATGACATCATTTCAGTCAGCCTGTCCGCCATGGGTCATGTCCGGGAATTCGACGCGCCTGCTCTTCATCACGTGCGCATCCGGAATACGGAGCCGCTGGGCGGCATGCTTCATCTCGATCCGCTGATGTGCGAACGCAACTTCTTTCTCGGGTATTCAGATGCCATGAAGCGCTTCGGAGGGCTGACCGGCCATCGGTACACCTTCACAGCGCTGACCGAGGAGGAACGGCGCCCGGTCAATCTCCGGTTCGATTTGGACCCGGGGAACCGGGTCACGGTGCATGAACTCTCGGAAACCGCCATCATGAGGCTGATCCGTGCCATCCAGGAGGCTTCCGTCACAGGCGAAACCACCATGGACGGGCTTCGTGAACTGGCTGCGGGACTTCTGGGCATCCCCAGGCATGTCATCCGTTCACCCGGATCGCTCGAGGGGGAGATCCGTCGGGAACTGAAGCATCTGAGCCGGAAGGAATCCATGAAGCAGCATGCCCGCAGCCGTCTTTCCGTGAAAGCACTCGCGACTTTCCTGAAGGATGCGGCAGACAAGCCGCAAATCGGTGCGGTCGGGCTGCTGATGGATCACCAGAATGGGCAGGCATTTTGGGAGGCACTTGCCCTTGTTCGCCCGGAATGGGTGGCGGGCATCTGGTATCTGAGGCTTTTGCGGGGTTAGGAAAGGGTGACAAAAGCCCGGCGGAATAGCAGGTTCCACCGGGCTTCCGGATTTCGTCCAGGGCGGGAAACCTGTCGGCATCCCCGGTCCGTGACGCAATTCAATCGACGATGAATGTTTTCACTTCAGCAAAGAACACGTCAGCATTCTCGGCATGGGTTTCGACCTTGATGGGCTTGCTCAGGTCCAGGCTGAAAATCCCCATGATGGACTTTGCATCCACGATGTAACGGCCGGAGGTGAGGTCCACGTCGAAATCGTATTTGTTGACGAGATTGACAAAATCCTTCACATCGTTGATGGACTTCAGCATGATGTTGAATGTTTTCATTTATTGTTCCGCCTTTCTTGCGTTTGCTTCCCGATTCATGCACAATATCATATTATTACGGGGTCATCGTTTCGTCAATGAGGAAGGGCCGGATCGTGGAGAATAGTTTCCGTGTGGCGTTCATCACGCTGGGATGCAAGGTCAACAGCTATGAGACCGAAGGGATGCGCACCCTGTTCGAGGCGGCCGGATACCATTCCGTCCCGGAAGATGCCGCGGCGGATGTTTATGTGATCAATACCTGCACGGTGACGAACACCGGAGACCGGAAATCCAGGCAGATGATCCGCCGATCCCGAAGCCTCAATCCATCGGCCATTGTCGCGGCCGTCGGATGCTATGCGCAGATGGCGCCGGACGAAGTGGCAGTGCTCACCGGTGCGGATCTCGTGCTGGGCAACAACCAGAAACACCGGATTGTGGAGCTGGTGAAGGAATTGGCCGGGAAACCGTCGCGTGCCGTCAGTCGGATCGCCGTCATGCCTCGCGAGGAGATGACAGGCTTTGAAGCACTCCCGATTGACGGTTTCACGGGGAAGTCCCGCGCATTCATCAAGATACAGGACGGTTGCGATCGCTTCTGTTCCTATTGCGTCATCCCCCTTGCGCGGGGTCCGGTCCGGAACCGGCGCATGGTGGACGTGCTGGAGGAAGTGTCCTGCCTGTCAAAAAAAGGATTCCGGGAAATGGTGCTCACGGGCATCCACCTGACTTCATTTCAAAACGAGCAGGGGGAGGAAGGTCTGACAGCCCTCGTTCGCGCCCTGGAAGAAATGGAAGGCATCCGCCGCATCCGGTTCGGTTCGCTGGAACCGGCATTCCTGACAGAGCCGTTTCTCGACATGCTGGGCGGAAGCCGCAAGTTCTGCCCCCATTTCCACCTTTCCCTGCAAAGCGGTTCGGAAGCCGTTCTTCGGCGGATGAACCGGCATTATTCACCCGATGTGTTCCGCGGCATCGTGCAGGCTGTCCGGGCCCGTTTTCCCGATGCATCCGTGACCACGGATATCATGGTCGGGTTTCCGGGGGAAACTGCGGATGAATTCGAGGAGTCCCTTGCCTTCTGCACATCCATTGGATTTTCGTGGATTCACGTGTTTCCTTATTCACCCCGCCGAGGCACCCCGGCAGCCGCATGGCCGGATCAGGTACCGAAATCCGTGAAGGACTCCCGCGCAGCCCGGATGCGCCATTTGGCCGAAGAGATGCGGACAGCCTTCCAACAGACGTTCATCGGCCGGGAGATGCCGGTCCACTTTGAGCAGGACGTCCCTGGAAAACCTGGTTGGATGGAAGGATTCACGACCCATTACATTCAGGTATCCGTGCCCGCCATTCCGTTCCAGCCGGGTGATTGTTTCAGGGTTCGGCTGGATGAATCCCTCGGTGACCGGATGCAGGGTACCCTGGTGATATAGGATAACGAATGAACAAGTCCGATTTCGTGTTCCCGCTCCTGAAAATCCATCGGAACCGGAAAACGGTTTGCTATCGTAAGGCGGAATGGTTTAAAATGAGGGGAATGATCCATGGCATTTTCAACATCCCGGGAAAGGGGTATCGGCATGAGTGGCGAGACCATGATGTTCAACTATGACAAGGACAGCGAGAACCAGGCGCGCGAAATCATCCTGAATGTCTATGCGGCGCTGAAGGAGAAGGGATACAATCCCATCAGCCAGATCGTCGGCTACATCATGTCCGGGGATCCCACCTACATCACCAGCCACAACGGTGCGCGCAGCGTCATACGGAAACTGGAACGGGATGAGATCCTCGAGGAACTTGTCAAGCATTATCTGAAAGACGTGCCTTGAGGGACTTTCTCAATCATGCGGCATGAGCCGCAGTCGCATTCATGAATCCCAATGCCGGAGGGTCTTCCATTGCAGAGACGGGAACTGGGGAAAACAGGGATATCCGTATCCCGGTTGTGTTTCGGCACACTCGTGATGGGGCCGCTGCAGCGCGGTTTATCGCCGGATGCGGGCGGTTCGCTGCTGGCGGAGGCATACCGGGCCGGGATCAATTTCATCGATACGGCGGAGTTGTACGGCACCTATGCCCACATCCGGGCATCCGTCGAACAATCCGGCATCACGCCGGTCATCGCGACGAAAAGTTACGCATGGTCATCCGACGGTGCGAAACGAAGTGTGGAAAAGGCGTTGCTGGAGACAGGCTTTCCGTTTCTGGATATCTTCCTTCTGCATGAGCAGGAGAGCGAGCATACCTTGCGGGGACATGCGGAAGCACTCGATGCGCTGCTGGACATGAAGCGGCAGGGGCTGATCCGCGCGGTGGGGGTCTCCACCCATCATGTCGCTTGTGTGCGCGCGGCGGCCCGCATGCCGGAGCTCGATGTGATTCACCCGATCATCAACCGGGCTGGGCTGGGCATCCCGGATGGCACGGCCAGCGGGATGCTTGCCGCGCTGGAGGAGGCTCACCGGGCGGGCAAAGGCCTTTATGGCATGAAGGTCTTCGGCGGCGGGAATCTTCTGGCGGATTATCCGGCCTGTCTCCAGTATGCGCTGGACATACCCTGGCTCCATGCCATCGCCATCGGGATGCAGCATCGGGATGAACTGTGGTCGAACCTGTCGGCATTCGGGGCATGGGAATCCGGCAATCCCATACAGCATGCATCCGGCCCCACCATGCCGAACGCATCCGGCGCCTCCATGCCGAACGCATCCGGCCCCTCCATGCCGAACGCATCCGGCCCCACCATGCCGAACGCATCCGGCATCTCTGCTCCGGACGCTGGCGCATCAGGGAAGCCCCCTGCGAAAAAAGCGCTTCATGTGGATTTCTGGTGTGAAGGATGCGGCCTGTGCTGCGAAAGGTGCGGCCATGGCGCCCTCGCCCTGGCCGATGGAAAGGCGGTGCCGATTCCGGAACGGTGCGTTTTGTGCGGCTATTGCTCGGTTGTCTGTCCGGTTTTCGCGCTGAAGGTGTATTGACGGATTCGCTGCCGGGAGTGGTCGTTCATGCGGCCCGGTGCATGTTTCCACACCGGACCGGGTTGTTTGAAATCGGGGGACCGCCTTTACTTTTCAAGTTTCCTCCTGTATGCTGAAAACGGATCATCACATGCCGAAAAGGAAGGAGTCCAATATGAAGCAGTATCTGGAAATTGAAAGCGTATTCGCGCGGGAAATCATTGCTCCTGAAATCGAAGGCCTGAACGTATATGATCAGATTCTCATCGACAAGACCCTCATC
>JANYKF010000364.1 GCA_025361665.1 Clostridiaceae bacterium | reverse complement strand
GTTTCCTCGGCAATCGGGATGAACCGGTCCGGCGATACGAGGCCATGTTCCGGCGACTGCCATCGGGCAAGGGCTTCATATCCGACAAGCCTATTGTCTTCCAGCCGGTGGATGGGCTGGTAATGGAGCAGCAGTTCATTTCGCTCCAATGCGTTCCGCAATCCACCTTCAAGCATGACGCGATCCTGCAGGACCGCATCCATCTCATCGTCAAAAAATCGGTACTGATTCTTGCCCGATCCCTTCGCGGCATACATGGCCGTATCCGCGCTCCGCATCAAGGCATCGAATGTCCGTCCATGATCGGGATAAAGGGCAATGCCGATGCTCATGCCCATGTGGAACTGCATGGCATGCACCCTCAAGGGCTGGCTGAACTGGTCCAGCAGCCACTGGGCCTGATCGGCCGCTTCCTGCCCGCCTGCGATGCCGGGCATGAGGATGACGAATTCATCTCCGCCAAGCCGGGCCACCGAGCATCTCGGGGCAATCGATGTCATAAACCTTTGCGCGACCTCCGTCAGCAGTTCATCCCCTGCCGGATGTCCGAACGAGTCGTTCACGAATTTGAAGTTGTCCAGATCCGCGAACAGCAAGCCCACCTGGCCATGCTGCTCCATCGCCATGTGGATGGCCGATTCCACCCGGGCCTTCAGCAGCATCCGGTTCGGCAGCTCCGTCAATGAATCGTAGTAGGCCATGTGGCTGATCGTGTCCTGCTGCCGTTTCGACTCGGTGATGTCGCTGTGGGTACCCACCATGCGGACCGGTTTCCCGTCATCCCCGAATGTGGCCAAGCCTTTGGTCAGGACCCACCGGTAGGAGCCATCCGCCGTGAGAATCCGGTATTCGACGGCATATTGAGGCATTCGGCGGGAAAGATATGCGGCAAGCACTTCTCTGGTCCGCATCAAATCGTCGGGATGGATATGTCCCTGCCAATCTTTCCTCCATGCCTGGAGGTCAGCCGGCAATCCAAGCAGTTCACCGGTTCGTTCGGATAGGATGGCCTGATCGCTGATGATGTCCCACTCCCAGACGGCATCCCTGGTTGCCTCGTTCATCAGGCGGCATCGCTCTTCACTGGCGGCAAGAAGCTGTTTCTGCGAGTCAAGCAGTGCACTGAGCCGATTGCGTTCGTTCTCGGAATCCAACCGCTGCAGCGTCGCGATCTCCAATTGTCCATTGACGGACGCCATCTCCTGCTGTGTTTCCGACAGTCGACGGGCCATTTTCTTGCCTTTTCGGACGTTCAGCAACAAAATCACGGCTAGAACCAAGATCAACAGCAATATTGCGAAACCGGCGAGGAACGGAAGGTTTTCCGGCATGTGCGCCCTCCAGGGTGAAGCCGTTTCCAGACAGCGAAATGGATATCCGCACGAAAAATACATAAATCGCATCTCAATGCATAAACCAGTTCACGAAAGGAAATCATCAACGGATGATCCGTATATACCCACGCGCCGTTCCCGCCACACATCAAACGGGTTGGGGACCTTGATGGCACATATCGCTTCAATACGGGTTTCGGGCTTCTACGATCACCAGGCGGAGGGCATACGATACGGAACCGACAAGGAGCACGCCCAATGCCCACAGAAATATCGGGGAAGAAGCCGAGGCCATCGCAAAAAAATCGTACAAGCCATGGAGGATTGAGGGAATGATCACCGCTTTCCATGGCCGCGCAGCCGCCTGGCTGAATCTGGCGCGACCGTACTGCAGACCCATCAGGATCCCGAAAACCGTGTGCATGGGCACCGCTGTCAAGGCACGAAGCACCCCCACGGAAAAACCGCCTGTGGTCACATACAGGATGTTTTCGAGGACGGCAAACCCAAGTGATGCGGACACGGCGTAGACAATGCCGTCGAATCGCTGCGTAAAGCATGGATGGCGCCAGGTGGCCCGTTTCAGCACGAAAAACTTGCAGCCTTCCTCTACCAGGCCGATCCCCAGCACCGCATAGATCAGCAGGCTGACCCATCCGCCCTGCTTGTGGAGCAGCAGGGGTTTCGCGATCAACTCAAGCCCCGCGGCAGGCAGGCAGGCAACCGCACCGAGAGCCATGAGCGTGAAAATGAGGCTCATGGGTTCGGGTTCATACCGATCCTTGTGATACACCCAAAACAGAATAACAGCCACGGGTGCGATGGCAAGTGCCAGCAGTTCCATGCAGACATTGTAACATAAGTCAGCTATGCTTACATAGTAACATAAGTCAACTATGCTTTTGCTGCATCCGTACCTTTTCCATCGGAAAGTGACGGAGTTGCCGCTTGTGAACCATTCCCCTTCTTCGCAGTCAGCAGGGAGACGACGACTAGTGCGATGAAACTCAGCGGCACCGAGAAAATGGCAGGGTTAGACACGGTGACCGGAGCGACGGCGGTCGTATGGTAAACCAGGTCAAAGGTTTCCGAAGACAGCAGGATGAGCCCCAGGGAGGAGATGAGCCCGGTGGTGATGGAAGCGATGACGCCTTTGGCGGTGGTCCGTTTCCAGAAGAGGATCATGATGATGGCCGGCAGGTTGGCTGACGCCGCGACGGCAAAGGCCCATCCGACGAGGAACGACACGTTCATGCTCTTGAAGATGATGCCGAGGACCATGGCGACGGCTCCGACGCCAACCGCCGTGAGTTTCCCGTAAAAAACCTTTTTCTGATCGGTGATGCCGTGCTTGGAAAGCCTGTCCATGATGTCATGGGCTACGGCGCCGGATGCAGCCACGATGAGCCCGCTGACGGTTCCGAGGACGGTCGCGAAGGCGATGGCGGAGATGATGGCGAATATGGCGATGCCAAAGCTCTTGGCAAGCAGCGGTGCCGCCATATTGTCATTCGTCAGGTCCAGGACGCCATTGGTCATTGCTCCGAGACCCATGAAAAGGGTCAGCAGGTAGAAGAGCCCGATCGCCGAGATGGCGACAATGGTGGATTTTCTGGCGGCTGCGGGGCTGGAGACCGTATAGTAGCGAATCAGGATGTGCGGCAGGGCGGCTGTCCCGCAGAACAGGGCAAGCATCAGGGAGATGAAATTGAGCTTGTCCGACGTTTTGGCCCCCTTAGCCGTGTCAACCTTGTACTTCAGCCCGGGGCTCATGACATCCTTGCCGGCGGTTGGCTTCTGATAGTAGACGGTAACCTTGTCCTGCCCGTCGACAAGCGCCTGCTTGCCCCACCGGACAACCACGCCGCTCTTGATCGTGCTTGAAAACGAGAGGAGGTTCATCGCGTCGAGGGAAACTTCCCCCGTCTGTCCGTTGATCTCGCTCATGTTCCCGACCTGATAGAACCTTCCCGCAGACTTCGGGGCACCGTTGTAAAGCGAGGTACCGTCAGGCTTTACGACGATGGTCTGTGTTTCGGTCAGGATACCCTTGGCGGCATCCAGTTCCCAGTAGCTGCGCTCCCCGCCTTTTTGAAGACTGACAAAGGAAAGTTTCCCGGCGGGAATGATCTTTTCGAATGCATACGTGCTGTCCCTGACCGTCAGGGATGCAGCCGTGACGTCCTGGACTTCCAGCGTCACAAACTTGTGGGCCGGAACCTTTCCGCCCTGATCGGGCGTCGTGGACAGTCCGCGAGAGAGGACAAGAAAAACGAGGACAAACGAGAAGACAATCAGCAGGCTGCCTTTGAGAAACTGCACATAGGTCGTGGACGCCATGCCCGCCGTCGCGACGATCACCACGACGATGAAGCCGGTGTCATCATGGTCGGCATCA
>JANYKF010000339.1 GCA_025361665.1 Clostridiaceae bacterium | reverse complement strand
GAGCGCATAAGCAAGGGCTGTGCCGTCGGGAGCCTCATACACGAGCCCATCAAGGTCTCCATCCAGCATCTGCTGGTGTAGGACGAAGTAGGGCGGATATTCCCCTTCCGGGAAATCCTGACGGATATGACTGTAGAATCTCCGGTGTTCCGATATCCTCATCTGCCGGATGACATTCCCATCTTCGTCGCCACTGTTCATTCCCATCGTCACCTCACTGCTCATTCCTTTTGCCGTTCGCTTTCCACCGCGCACCAGAATTCATACATGGGGTGGATCATCGTGAAGTCCGCCACCAGTTTTTCCGCGAGGCGGTTGGAGAAGGCCAGTTTGAAATCCGTGCTGGAGGCATGCAGGCCCACGCTCTTCCTGTCCAGCCAGAAGCGCATGGATTCAGGCTGTTCGGGATGCTTGCTTCGCTTGAACCTCTCCCCCTCCAATTCGAAGACATCCTGTTTTTCGTACATGCCGCGCGCTTTCAGAAACCGCGGATCCCCGGCGAGAATATGCTGCCGCATGGCACCCAGAAATTCGCCGGAGGCCTGGTAAAAGCCGCAGCCGTAGGCAAACCGGCTGGGGCTGATTTCGAACCAGTATCCCGGCATGCCCTCCGGGTTCGCAATCTTCGCGCGCTGGAAGACAATCCACATCACATCCCGGAACAGGGACTTGTCGTGGGTGAAGCGGGTATCCCGGTATACGCGGGAAATGGTCTTGTCCACTTTGGGGGCGAGTTCGAAAAGCGGGTCTATGTCCCGCATGGCGGGCGTCATGGCCGTGACAAGTTCCTTGAGTGGTTCAATGACCTTTCGGCTAAATTCTTCCTTGTGTTCATTGTACCAGGGCCGGTCATTGCGCATTCGGTTTTCAACCAGAAAATCCAACGTGTCTTTTGAAAGCGGCATCTTCAGGGCCCTCTCTTTCTTTGTCATTCCGTCAGGCGCGCATTCCGTCAGATGTGGAATTTCTTCTGCAGAAATGCCCTCATGTCCGCATTTCCGTGCAATACCCACAAATAGGCCGACAAGGGAATCCCGATGGCGGCTGTAACCGGTGACCATGCAAGCAGGAACCGACCGGAAATGAAATGTTGGGTCAACCCGTCCGCAACCATCAGCAGCAGGGTAGTCAAAAACGTGATCAATGCAGCCATCAGCAGAGGGCCTTTCAAAAAACGGACGGCAGCCCACACGCCAAGCCCGAACCCCGAAACCGCTCCGGTCAGGGGCAGCGCAAGCGGGAAAAACCATGGCCTGCTGCGAGTCAGCTGTTCCAGCGCCCACAGAAAGCCTGCAGCCAGGATGAAATAGGCGATGGCCATCCGCAGCGGGCGGCCGGAAAGCCAAACCGGCAGCAGGCCAAACAGCCAGACAAGGATTAACGAGAGTGCCGGATACCAGGACCAGCCCAGTACCCCGTCCGCATAATAGTCGAGGGAAATCAGAAATGCTGCGGCAGCCAGTGCATCAACGGTAAACGCGACAGCGACCGGATGACGCCTCAGGAGCGCCGGATACGCGAGCATCAGCCAAAGCAGAACCAGTGACATCATGGGGTAGAAAGACCAGGTGATCCGCCCGTTTCCCTTCACATCCACCAGGAAGGTGATGAGGAACGGGATGGCCAGAAGAAATGTCGCCAGCAGCACGACCGGTTTTCCTGTCACCAGATTCAGCCGGGGCTTCCTGCTGTGTTGCAGCCGATCCGGATAGAGCGCATCTGCCCTGCCTTCCGTTTTGTCCCGCAAAATACTCTCTGGCAGCATGACAGGTGTACTGCACAGGGGACATGCATTGGCCGAATCCGTCAGTTCCACGCCGCATTTCACACAATAGGGCATCCCGATCCCTCCTCATTCGTTGGTTTCCACCCGTACCGGTATCCCGAGTTTCACCAGCCTGCGAAAAAACATCTGTTCCACATCCGTTTCCCGAATGACCCTTCCAAAGCTCATGTACAGGTTTCCGTCATATCCGAGCATGGAAAGGTTGGTCCGGTTCACGGGATTCGGGATAGGAAAGAATTCCACCCGTTCCACCAGCCGGGTCATTCCTTCGGGCAAAACCACGCGGCCGATGTTTGACAAGGTTCCCGAATGCAGGAACTCCCCCATCCGCGTATACAACAGCGGACTCATGAACCGTTTCAGGAAAAGCGGCATGGCACGGATGAGGGGATTCCGCTGCC
>JANYKF010000308.1 GCA_025361665.1 Clostridiaceae bacterium | reverse complement strand
GCCATCCAGCGGCATTTGCCGCCGGATGCATGCAAGTTGCAATATGCAACTTGCATGCATCCGGCGGCAAATGCCGCTGGATGGCACCGACTCACGTGAGTTGGTGTGGTGAAGGCACAAGAAGTGCCTTCACCATGCAGGATGTCAGAGACATCCTGCATAAAAACTCACAAAAGTGAGTTTTTATGCCAGAATGATGGCTAACCGTCACGGAAGGCCTTTTGATGACTTTTGGGATGGCGTGAAGCCTGAAGGAGGCCGTGTGACCTTCATCGCGCCGGTTGCGAAACCGGGGAAAAGCGGATACACTGGTTGAATTGAAATGTGACAGATAACGGAGGACAAAGGCATGCTGAGCCTTCAGGGAGATTGGATTTGTTTCCAAAACCGGCCATTGGTTTCCGTGAATCCGCGAAAAAAGGTTCTTTCTTCCGGATGCGGGCAGACCCGTGTGTCATCAGTCGGCGGAGAGCATCCGTTCCTGCGGGATCGCATTCGTTTCATCCAGTACCGTCCAATATCGCACTGGATTTCGGAAACCGCTGCGCGTGTGGTCCTGCATGGCGGTCAACAGGGTACCATCCTCCATCTTTCCTGCACGCAGGAAGACTGCAGGATTCACCTGGATGGATTGCCCTGGGATCATAACCACCTCGTTTTCCACATCGCCCACAAAACGGAGGAGGCTTGTTTTGGCGGGTTTGATCGCTTCCATGTCCCGAGCATCAAGGAGGCGCAGGCAGGAGCATTCGCCTGGCAAGCCGGCAGCCAGACGATTTGGGCCCGTGCCGGCCACCTTGCCCCACTGAACGGGTACTGTACGTCAGGCGGATTCTGGCTGAAGGTCCTTTCTCCCGCTTTGACGAAGTTCCGCATCAGGGAAGGAAAACCCGACACGGCAGGCATTTCGGAAAACACGATCGAGGTGTGGGATGCTTCCGCATCCCTTCATGTCGGTCTGGGGTGCGGTTTTGAAGCGGGTTTTCACAGTCTGGCGGGGGAGGGGGCAATGTTTTTTTCCGCACCTGACCGTCCGGAAATCCGGGAACTGCCAGGTCGTCCAAGTATATGGAACTCTTCCGGAAGCCCAATCCCTTTTCCGGTCATGATATCGGGCGGAGTTGCCGCCTGCGAGAAAAAGGCCTCCGATTTGCCGACTGAAATCAGGCGGCGCATGCTGGTCATCGAGGATTGGCAGGGAATGAAGCGGACCCTGCTATCCGCCACTCCGAACTGCTCATGGAAAGCGGACCCGGAACAATACCACCGCCTTGCGGACCTTGTCAGCCGTTTGCAGGCGTCAGGTCATCGCTGCGGCTGCAATGTCCTTCCTTTTGTGAATTTGGATTCCGAAATGCACCGCGAGGCTTCCGTGCGTGGATACTGCCTGATGGCGAGGAATGGACACGAGTATGAGGACCGGGTCCGCGAAAATCCGGTAGCCTGGATCGACCTGACGCAGCCGAATGCGGTGTCCTGGATGCAGGAACAAATGCGGCTTTTGGCTGACACCTATCATTTCACGGGGTTTTTGGCCGCCATGGATGAGCCGTTTCCGGTCAAGGCCGCCGCTGCCAGCGGAAATGTCCTGACGCTGCGCAATGACTGGGCTCTTCG
Organism: Clostridiaceae bacterium; assembly: GCA_025361665.1. Classification (GTDB taxonomy): domain Bacteria; phylum Bacillota; class Clostridia; order DSM-8532; family DSM-8532; genus JAEWSN01. The sequence goes on along the minus strand of JANYKF010000308.1, from coordinate 6,448 downwards.
GTGGTATGATGCCTGTCGTCTCGCTTTCGAAGAGGATTCCGACATCGTGGTGCTGACGGAGGCATAAGCGCAAAATATTGCCGTTGGCTTTGTTTGCCATCACATGCTTCCTGTCCGGCCTCTCTATCGGCTTGTTCCTTTTGGGGAATTACGGGTTGTCCGTCAGCCGTTATGACTTTTCCGTGTCGGGTCTTCCCGCATCGTTTTCCGGAATCCGCCGGATATTTCGCTCATCACGCTCTATTAGGCCTCATCACGATGTGGTGCCGCCGGCCGCAGCCTCGCACGGACCTTTTGCCGCAAGTGCTGCCAGCCGCACCAGAGAGCGGACCTTTTGCTATTGTTTCGGCACAAGGTGGCAGGCACAATAATGATCCGGCTTGACTTCTATCAGCGGGGGCCGGTCCAGGCGACACTTTTCAATCGCCCTCGGACACCTGGGAAAGAACTTGCAGCCGCTGGGGGAGTTGATGGGGCTGGGCACTTCCCCTTTCAGGACAATCCTTTTGCGTGAACGTTCGACATCGGGGTCCGGAATGGGAATCGCAGACAACAGCGAAATGGTGTAGGGATGCAAGGGTTCATCGTACAGAATGGCGGAGGATGCAATTTCCGCGAGAGAACCGAGATACATGACCGCCACGCGATCGGAGATGTATTTCACCATCGACAGATCATGGGCGATGAACAAAAAAGTCAGTTTCAGTTCCTTCTGGAGTTTCATCAGCAGGTTGACGATCTGCGCCTGAATGGACACATCCAGGGCGGAAATGGGTTCGTCGCAGACGATGATGTCCGGTTCGCAGGCCAGGGCACGGGCGATGCCGATGCGCTGGCGCTGGCCACCGGAGAATTCGTGGGGGAAGCGGCCCGCGTGTTCCTTGCTGAGGCCGACGAGTTCAAGCAGCTCATAGATGCGGGGCAGACGCGCCGCGCCGGGAAAAAGACCATGGATCTCCATGCCCTCGGCGATGGAATCCTGTACGGTGCGCCGCGGGTTCAGCGAAGCATAAGGATCCTGAAAAATCATCTGCACTTTGCGTGTGTAAGCTTTCTTTTCAGTCGGGCTCATCTTGAAGATGTCTACGCCATCTACGAATATCTGCCCGCCGGTCGGGTCGTACAGACGCAGCAGGACGCGCCCCGCGGTGGTTTTTCCACATCCGGACTCGCCGACGAGGCCGAAAGTCTCGCCGGCCTTGATGGAAAAGGAAATGTCATCGATCGCCTTGAGCTGGCGGCCGCCGCTGACCGTGAAATATTTCTTCAGGTTTTTGATTTCGATGATATCGGACATGAGGACATCCTCCGTGGGAAGTATTGCGGTGCCGGTTGTTCGTTCCTTGTTACCCCGCCTTGTTACCCCGGCAAGATTCTTGGCAATGGAAATGCAGGGTCCATGTTCTGCTGGAAAGGTACTGGGCGCCGGGACTGTGCGGTCTCCATTCAGCCGGCAGTCTTTCGGCTGTATCCCGGCAAAGGACAGGTGGGACCGTCCTTGGGAGCATCGGGATGCGCAAGCCAGCACGAACAGGTATGGCCTGGTTCCACTTCATAAACCTCCGGCATTTCTTCCCTGCAGATGACCATGGCAAAATCACAGCGGTCCGCGAAAGGGCATCCGGCCGGCGGCCTGAAGAGATCCGGCGGGGTTCCCTCAATGGAATCCAGCCTGACTTCCTTGTCCTGGTCGAGACGCGGGATGGACCGCAGCAGGCCCCAGGTGTAAGGGTGGCGGGAACGGTAATAGATATCGTCCAGTGAGCCCGACTCCACGATTTTGCCTGCGTACATGACCATGATGCGTTCCGCCATGTTGGCAACCACCCCGAGATCGTGGGTGATAATCATGATGGCGGCGTTCGTTTTTTCCCGGATGTTCTTCATCAAGTCCAGCACTTGCGCCTGGATGGTCACATCCAGCGCGGTTGTGGGTTCATCGGCAATCAGGAGGCCGGGGTTGCAGGCCAGGGCTATGGCGATCATGGCGCGCTGACGCATGCCGCCTGAAAACTCATGTGGATACTGATGGGCGCGTTCCTTTGCATTGGGAATTTCAACCAGCTTCAGCATGTCCACTGCACGGTCGAAAGCCGCTTTCTTGCTGAGTTTCTGGTGCTTGACCAAACCTTCGGCAATCTGTCTGCCAACCATCATGGTGGGATTGAGCGTGGTCATGGGATCCTGGAAGATCATGCCGACTTCGGTCCCGCGGACAGATTCCATCTGCTTGTCCGTCATCTTCGTGACATCCCGTCCGTTGAGCGTGATGCTGCCAGCTTTGATTTTGCCGGTGTAAGGTGGAAGAAGGCCCATGATGCTTTGCGCCATCACGGATTTGCCGCAGCCGGACTCTCCGACAACCGCCAGCACATCGCCCCTGTCAAGCTTGTAAGTGATGCCGCGGACAGCCTGGACTTCGCCGGCATATGTGAAAAACGAAACCTGTAAATCTTTAACATCCAGCAGCATGACGTTGTCTCACTTTCTCATCTTTGGATCGAGTGCATCGCGAAGGCCGTCTCCGAACAGGTTCAATGCGAGCGTGGTGATGCAGAGGAACAGGGCCGGGAAGATGAGCAGATACGGATGCTGTTGAAATTGCTGCACACCGGACTGACCCAGGTTGCCCCAGCTGGCTTCCGGAATCCGGACACCCAGGTTGATGAAGCTGAGGAAAGCCTCTTCGAAAATAAACGCGGGAACCGCCATCGTGAGGCGCACGATGATGGGTCCCAGTGCATTCGGAATCAGGTGCTTCGCGATGATGCGCCCGGCGGATGCGCCCTGGGTGCGGGCGACCAGCACGTAATCCTGTTCCTTGATCTGCAGCAGCTGGCCGCGGACAATACGGGCAATTCCCGACCAGGAGGTCAGGCACATGGCCAGGATCAGGGTCGGGATGCCTTGCGGCAGCACGACCAGCAGCAAAATGAGGATGATCATGTCCGGCACGGTGCTGATGATGTCAATGAAACGCATCATGGCATCGTCCAGCGAACCGCCGAAATATCCGGAGATGCCACCATAGACAACGCCGAATGCCGTCGTGATCAAAGAGGCCGTCAGACCGATGAAGAGTGAGATGCGGGTGCCCCGGATCACGCGTGCGAAAAGGTCGCGGCCCAGTTCATCGGTTCCGAACCAGAATCGGGAATTGGGACCGAGTAAAGTCTGGTCAAGGTGGTTGTCGCGGTAATCCGGGAACAGCATCGGGCCGAATATGGCCACAATGGCCATGAATGCGATGAACCACATGCTGAACATGGCCACCTTGTTGAGTTTGAGTCTTCTCCATGCATCCTGCCAGTAGGACAGGCTGGGGCGGTGTATCTTCTGCGCGGAGGCAATGTCTTTGGGAACAGGGGTGAACTTGTCCTTCGGAATACTGCTCATGTCACGCTTTCCCCTTTGCCAGCCGGATTCTCGGATCGATGACACCATACAGGATATCCACGACGAAATTCATGAAGATCAGGAATGTCGCGTAAAAGATGGTGAGACCCATAATCATCGTATAATCGTTCTGGGCGATGCTGATGATGAAGAATTTGCCCAGGCCTGGAATCGCGAAGATAAGCTCGATGACGAAAGAACCCGTGAGTATGGCAGCAGTCATCGGACCCAGGATCGTGACGACCGGAAGAATCGCATTTCTTATGGTATGTCGCACAGTCACCTGTGTTTTTGTCAATCCCTTGGCCTTTGCCGTCTTGATGTAATCCTGATTCAGGACATCCAGCATGCTGGTCCTCATATACCGGGCAATGGATGCGAGGGCGCTGATACCCAGGGCAAACGGGGGAACAAGCTTGGCGGCCCAATTATCCCAACCCGTGGTCGGGATCAGCATGGCGTATGGGTCGCCGACAATGAGCTTATAGAACTGGTTGAGCTGCAGTCCAATGAGCCATTGCAGCAAAGCCCCCACAATGAAGGCCGGGAGGGAGACGCCGATGATCGCGATGACCATGGAAACGCTGTCCCACGTCCGATTGTGATTGAGGGCGGCGATGATGCCAAGAAATATGCCGGCAATGGAGGCGAAAATAATGGCCCTTATCCCGAGATCGGCCGATGTCGGAAAACTTTGCTTGATGACATCCACAACTTTTCTGTTCTTGTAGGTCATGGACATGCCCAAATCACCAGTAACCGTGTTCGACAAATAGAGAACAAACCTTTCGCCGACCGGCTTGTCCAGGCCGTATTTCTTATATAGATTATCCTTGATGGCTTTCGGGATGGCCTTCTGACCCGTGAAAGGATCGCCGGGCATGGAATTCATCAGAAAAAACGTGGCGGTAATGACCACAAACAAGGTAACCAAGGAGATGGCCAACCTTCGGATAATGTATTTGGCGAGTTGCAAAGCGATTCCCTCCTTGCAGTAAAGGCTTGTATCGGACGGGTGGCTTCCCGGTCACTGGATATCACGGAAACCATGGAGAGCATGCGCTTTCCGCGCATGCTCTCCTGTTCCATGCCGACTATGATCATGACTGAACGGATTCAAATCGGTGTGGACGGGAAACCGGTCCGGACACCGACGAGGATTATTTCTTTGTGGTCCAGTAGAAGTCGGGATCGCCGCCGATAGCCCTGCGGACCACGCCTTCAATGCCGGTCTGGGCTGTCCACGTCCGCATGCGGAAGTAGATGGGGGCGATGGGCATGTCTGCCATCAGCATTTTCTCTGCTGCAACCAGCATATCCATGCGTTTGCCGGAATCGGCTTCGACCTTCGCGTCATTGATGAGTTTGTCGTAAGCCGCGCTGGAATAACTGGTGTGGTTGTTTCCGTTGCCCGTGAGGAACATGTCGAGGAAAGTCATCGGGTCGTTGTAGTCTGGGCCCCAGCCGGCGAACACGATCTGGAAGTCCTTGTCCGTCATCTTCTGGAGGCGTGCCTTGAAAGGCATCTGCTGGAATTCGACATTGACGCCGAGGTTCTGCTTCCACATATCCTGCAGGGCGGCGCCGCGGGTCTTGTTCAAGTCGCCGTCATCCATGATGATGGTGAATTTCGCATCGGCAACCGCCACGCCAGCTTCAGCCAAACCTTCTGCAAGGAGTTTTTTGGCTGCGGCAGGGTCGTTGTCGTTGATAAGATCGCCGACTTCCTTGCGGAAGGACTCTTTCTTGCCTGGGAGGATTGGGGGAACCAGGGCAAGGGCGGGAAGGCTGTGGTCCTTCATGACTTTTTCAACATAGGTTTTACGGTCTACGGCATAGGAGAATGCCTGACGGATTTTTGCATTACCCATCAGCTTGTCGGTTGTGTTGAACTCAAGATAGAATGTTGCTCCGTCACTGTAATCGTTGAGCTTATAACCCTTGTCCGTGAATTCCTTCATGTCGACACCCGGTACACCTGCGATGTCAAGTTCCTTGTTGAAGAACTTGATTTTCGTGGTGGCGGCATCGGCGATCATGAACACCTGGATTTTATCGAGGGCAATGGCTTTCGCGTTCCAATAGTTGGGGTTTTTTGTGAGAACCATGTGATCTTCATGGACCCATTCCGAGATGGTGAAAGGACCATTGTAAATGAGGGTGGCTGCTTCCGCGCCGTAAGTGTCCTTATTCGCTTCAAAGAACTTCTGGTTGCAAGGAAGCGCGGTTCCAAAAGCGGCGATGGAGAGGAAATAGGGGGTGGGGCGTTCCAGTTCGATGACGAGTTTGTCCGTGCCTACGGCTTTGACACCGAGATCGGTCACGGGCATGGTGCCTTCGTTGATTTTCTGGGCATTCTTGATGTCATACAGGATATAGGCATATTGGGATGCGGTTGCGGGATCAAGTGCGCGTGTGAAGCCATACACAAAATCGGCCGCGGTCACCGGATCTCCATTGGACCACTTATTGTTGGCGCGCATGGTGAATGTGTAGGTCTTGCCGTCCGCGGACACCTCCCATTTGGTGGCGGCACCAGCCGAGGGCTTGCCTTCTTTGTCATACCGGACGAGTCCTTCGATGGTGGAGTTGAGGATCATGAAGGAAGACGTGTCGGTCGAGAGCTGCGGATCCATTTCCGGAGGTTCCGATCCAAGGTTGAAATTCAGGGTTCCACCCTTGGGCCCGGTGGAAGCGCCAATGCCGCAACCTGCAAACGAGGTCGCAAGGACAAGGATTGTCAGGATGAGGGCGAGTGATCTTTTTATCATTGTTTTCCCTCCTGATTGATATTTTTGCGTGGATTTCATGGCTGCCACACAAACAGCTTCAGTATAATTCTATTATGGCAATTTGTCCAATATAAATGAAGATTCTGGTGTAAAAACTCACTTTTATGAGTTTTCATGCAGGATGTCTCTGACATCCTGCATGTTGAAGGCACATTTTGTGCCTTCAACACACCAAATCACGTGATTCGGTGCCATCCGGCGGCATTTTCCGCCGGATGCATGCAAGTAGCAAAATGCAACTTGCATGAAAAAGTCGAAAA
>JANYKF010000234.1 GCA_025361665.1 Clostridiaceae bacterium | reverse complement strand
GGGTTTTGTGGAGGCGGTCGCCGCAGACATGACCACAGTGTCGCCATACCGGACCAAGGCTGCACCATTGGCGAGCTGGGCCATCTGCCCGATTTCAATGGTCAGCGTTCTGCCGGCCACTTGGGTTGAATAGATCTTTTTCATGCTTCATTCTCCTTTTCGCCCTCCGGTCCGCCGGGCCAAAAGATCAGGGAACAGGGTTCCCGTGAAAACCCTCTTCGCTGAGCTTCTGTCGCCCTGCAGCCTAATGGGGCCATGTTCAACGGCAAGAAGAAAGGCGGTTTCCCGCCCTTCCTTGTCTTGCCAATGAATTACTTTCTGAGTTCCAGTTTGGCGACGATTTCACGGTAGCGGATGACATCCTTCTTCATCAGATAATTCAAGAGTCCTCGGCGTGCGCCAACCATCTTGAGCAGCCCTCTGCGTGAATGGTGATCCTTCTTGTGAACCTTCAGATGACCCGTCAGGTGGTTGATGCGTTCTGTCAGCAGTGCGATCTGCACTTCCGGAGAACCCGTATCGCCTTCATGGCGCGCGTTGTTGGTAATGGTTTCAATTTTAGCCGGTCTTTCCATGTGTTTCTCCTTTCCCGTACAATTGCCGCAAGCCCAGTATGCGGTTGGAGTGCCGCGAACCGAGCATGAGGTTCATCACATACTCCTATAGTCTACCATGGATGTTCGAAACCGTAAAGGCCGTGCGCGATGCCTGTGCGGCGAAATCATGAACGTATCAACTTAAGCTTACCTGACCTCTGTAATGCTCCCAGGAGCTGTGACACAATGTGGTATTTTCGTTCATGGTGTCAGGCACCATCATCGCCTGTTCACGGTGCCAGGCACCATTACCTTTGCACCTCATAGGAATTACTCGTATCGATCACAATCCTGTTTTCCTTCGCATCATATGTGACCGAGAAATCCAGCAGAGATGCCATGTCGCGCAGCCGAACGTAATTGCTTTGCAGGATGCTGTATGCCGGCAATTGGACCGTGATGCCGTCGCACAGAATCGGCGGCGCCGTCAACCGTCCAACGCCTGCCTGAAGCGACGAGCGCCCCATTTCTCCACCAATCGGCGTATACCGGGCATTGGTGTGGACCTCGACGGTGTTCTTTTCCGGATTCCAGACAACCGAATACCCCTTTTGCGTGTCCTGGAGCGAATAAGCCAAATCCCGTAACTTCACGTAATTGTATCCGTTGATGTTGTACGCCGGGAATGCGGTCGCCTTGCCGTCGATTCGAATCTGCGAAGCTGTCGGCGTTGCTGCACCCGTTGCCGGTGCATTCACTCCGGCAAGTGCGTCCTTCACACCATACGACACGATGGAACCAGGCGAAAGAATCGCCCCATCCGCAAGCTTGTACCCGCTCGGGCCAAAATTCGCGATGACCCTCACACCATTGGAGAACGCGGTGAATTGGACCATCCTGTCTGATGAAAGGTACTGGAAGTCTGTCATCTCGGAATACCCGGTTGCTCTTGCGATGGGGGTGATTTTCTGATAACTCTGCTGGAACCGGGCCTTGTTCTTGTCCCAGAACGGCCCGTCAAAGTAGAACATGGGCGGTGTTCCGTACAAGGCATTCAGTTGATCGCGCCGATCCCACTGCGTTGGGTATTTGTTGCTATTGTCCCCCCAGTACCAATACGAAACCATGCAATCATGGAACACCAATTCCCAGAGTGGGATTCGGTATTTCGCATTGAGCTGGTACTTCTCGACTTGCGGTTCCGGAGTCATCATGATGCGTTCCGGGTAATCCCCACTATGGTCTCGGAATGCGCCAATGCTCATCATGCCCTCATTGTAGGCAAGGTAGGGAACAAAGGCCGCATTGCCGTTCTCACTTCCTGTGACCATGTGAAAGGTTTCCTGATTCGTCTTCAAAATCTGAAGCCTTGCATTCAAGCTCATTGTTCTGGTGGTGGGGTGGCTGGTATTGAAGCACTCATTGAGCGATGTGCAGGACAGCACATCGGAAAACCGTGCCTTTACGAAGGGGAACTGCTTCAACTCCGCCGTCGTCCATGGGAAATAATACTTCGCATACTTCGACTCACAAAGCACGTTTGCAGTGATGTATCGATTCGCAAGGACATTGTTCCAGTCGAACGGTACTTGCCAGCCAGCCTTATAGGTACCATCCTGATTGATGACAATGTCTTGCGGCCAAGCACCCTCGACGCCTCTTTGGTCCAAGTGGCCGGCATAGACCGGTTCCAGGATATCCGTGTGAATTTCATACGACCCGACGTCTGGAAGTTGCCCTCTGGCAGGTCCATATCCGCAGAAGGGAATAGAACCCCTTCTTGTTGGGGTATCACTATCTTCGACGAGGCAGAAGCGCGAAAAGGCTTCGGAAAGACGATCTGGCGGTTCATGTCACCCTGTCCGGACAGGGTGACAGACAGCGTGGGTGCACTTTCAGAAAGCGCCGCTTCCACCTGGAGTGTCAGGTCGGAATCCGCCTTGTACATGGTCGCTTGCAGCACTCGCTCCGACGCATGAACATCCACAAGCATCAACTCGTTGTCAAGGTTCGCAGGGCTCCAGCTTTTCCCTGTCCTTTTGTCAACGACGGTGAGTGTCATAACCTCTGTCGCAAAGCGGACATCCAGCCACTCATTGGATATGGTGACTTCCGGTGGCATGGCGGCAATGTCCTTTCGGGCAATGCGCCGAAGCTTCACATCGTCGATCCAGACAGTTCCCTTCCCCCACGCGCCGAGTCGTGGCGATATATGGGTAATTCCCTGAGCAGCGGACACGCGGGCCACCACATGTTTCCACTCGCTCGTTGGCGAAATGGGTACATGACCCGCCATCAGATTGACTATTTCATTGCCGCTCCATGTCCCGAACACAAGCCAGGTATGCACATCGCTGCTTGTTTTGATCCATAGGTCTATTTCGTAGACTTCGCCGAGTTGTACCTCATACCCCGGCATGCCAAGGTTCCATCCGTCCCCATTCGGACTATCAATCTGCAGCGCTTGCCGCCCAGTGTGAACCACACTCGTCTGCAAGGACTTCACCGCGTCAAATACCTGACCGCCTTCGCCAACACAGAATTCAGCGGAATCCGCTTCAAATCCGTTGTTCAGCAGCTCGCCATCCTCAGCTAAAGAATGATTCCCGCCTGCGCTAGCAGCGAAAAGCACGAAGACAACCAGGAGCAGTGTTATCATGATTCGTTTCATCGGACAACCTCGTTATCACGAACTTCACCTTAGCATTTCTTTCAATGTTATTTGACACTTCAATCTCAAAAGCTTCAAACCGTTACGCATGAATCAGCCTTTTCCCATGGAATACATCTGTGATTCTGGTGTAAGAAGTCGATTTTCGACTTTTTCATGCAAG
>JANYKF010000233.1 GCA_025361665.1 Clostridiaceae bacterium | reverse complement strand
CGGAACCAGGAGCATCAGCCAAGGGCATTGGCGCGGGCGCTGACCGCCTGCCTGAAACGATTCCCGGCCATCGGGGGCCTGATCGTCTGGATGGGGCACGACTCCTTTCCCTGTTTGGCCAACACATCGATTCTGGACTTCCACGGCAGAATGAAGCCGGCAGCCAGAGTAATACAGGCTATCCTGCATGCTGACCCGCGGGCTTGACGATTCCTAAAACGACCTTGCCTTGGGCAGGATCCTCATCCTTCAATAACCGGTGTCCGGATCGCCCTCATCGGGACCGCAGAGTGCAGGCGTGGTGCCATACCCTACGCCGAGGCGCTCGCAGCCCAGATCGAGAAAGCGGTTCGCGTCGGCCAGCGTGCGGATGCCGCCGGATGCCTTCACTTTGATGCGTCCGGCCGCGGCATCCAGCATGGTCGTCACAGCCTCCACCGTGGCGCCGCCCTGATGAAACCCGGTGGACGTCTTCACGAAATCCGCTCCCGCTTCCACCGCGGCCTCCGTGGCCATGCGGATTTGATCCGCCGTCAGGGTGCAGGTTTCCAGTATCACTTTCACGAGCACCCCTGCCGGTTTCGCCGCATCGACCACGGACCGGATGTCCTCGAGCACCTGATCGCGGAAGCCGGACCGGATGAAGCCGTAATTGGCCACCATGTCTATTTCCCGTGTGCCCGCCCTGATGGCTTCACCGGCTTCGAACGCCTTCACTGCAGGCGTGGTGCAGCCATGGGGAAACGCAAGGACACAGGAAACCTCCGTTTCCGTCCCCTCACACAGCCGTGCGGCCAAAGCGACGTCGCAGGGCCGGACGCAGACGGTCTTCACTTTGTGGGCAATGCCCAGCTTGATGGCCTCCGTTGCTTCATCACGGCTCATTTCGGGCTTCAGGACTGCGTGATCGAGATATCGCGCCATTGGCAGTCTTGTTTCCATCTCTTTCTCCTCCGTGGTCGTTCCGACCAGCAGCCGGGTCAGCCCGGCAAATTGCACCAGGTCGAGGCATTCCGCCCGCGTGTTCTCGGGGATGCCCAGTTGTCCAAGGACTTCCCGCAGCTTTTCCTTGCCTCCGGCGATCCAGGGTGCCGCACCAAGTGAATTCACGATTGTTTTCCTGCGTTGGGAGAAGGAAGCGCGCACGATTTTCCGGAATAGCGGCATGTCCACCCCATCCAGTTCCGGTCGGCCGGTTTTTCGCAGGCGGACGACGGCTGAATCCACATCCGGTTTTGGAACAAAACAGTTCTTCGAAACCGTGAAGCAGAGTTTGGGTTCCGAAAGACAACGGATGGCCACGGACAAGGCACTGTAATCCTTGATGCCCGGCGGTGCCGCCAATCGCTGCGCCACTTCCTTCTGAACCATGAACACAAGCGTATCCCAGGGAATATCGGATTCCAGCAGGTGCATGATGATGGGCGTCGTGATGTAATATGGCAGATTGGATATCACCTTGAGCGGTCCGCTCCATTCTTTCACGAAAGGATGCAGATCGGTTTTCAGAATGTCCCCAAGAATGATCTCCGTATTCCCGCAGCCCGTGAGGACTTCTTCCAATGCGGGTATCAGGCGGCGGTCGATTTCAACCGCGATCACACGGCCGGCTGCCTTTGCCAGCTGGAGGGTCATCCCGCCGATACCCGCGCCAATTTCCAGCACCAGGTCCTGACGGGTCACCTGGCCGGCCTCCACGATTTTGTCGATGATGTTGATATCCGTCAGAAAATTCTGACCCAGGCTCTTGGTCAGCCGAATTCCGTATTTCGCCACCATAGCACCCGTATTGACGATTTCCAGCACTTTTCCTCCGATACCGGAACAGGCAGACGGATCCGCCGGTCGACCCGGGGAAACGGCTGCCTGTTTCATGCCCATTATTTCACGCAGGGATTCTCATTGCTTTTCCAGCGGGCATCGTTCTGTTCATTCAGGATATAGATGCGGACACCTCTGCGACCCCAGTGAACCGCCTGCTCGGTAGTGTCGAAGTACAAATCGATCAGCTTGCCCTTGATGGCGCTGCCGATGTCCGCCGCGATGGCGAATCCGTAGTCCGCCGCCGCACCGGGAACTTCCACATAGACTTTCGTGCCCAGCGGGATGATGCGCGGATCTACAGCAATGACACCTTCCCGCGCGCGAATGCCTGACCGGGTGATGCCGAACCCCGGCTGCCCGGGTGATTTGCCAGTGTCGTGCAGCGAAGCGGTGTAGGCTGTCGCCTTCAGGTCCATGATTTTCGAATAGCGCACCAGTTCCCCACGGGAGCTTTTGAAATTCTTGACCGTGCCCAATGCGACAATCCTGTTGATGGGCTCCGACAACGCCTTCTCGGCGAGGAATGTCCTGGATACCGGCTTCCCGTCCTCATATGCGATCCGGAAAACGGATTCCAGACGACCGTCCACTCCGACCTGCACCACTTTCGTTTCGCCTTCGTTGAGCTTCGCGTCCTTTTGTTCCAGAACATCATAGGGGATGGATTCATACTCGGAAATGGATTCTTCCCGCACACGGACAACCCGGAGAGACATCCCGGCGGTCACGGCCGCATCCGGAGGCGCCCCCTCCACCCGATCGAGCGCTCCGACCTTCACACGCTGTTCTTCCAGAACCTCACTCACCTTGTCCCTCCAGGACAAGATTTCCATTTTTTTGCCATCCACTTCCAGTGTCAGCGGGACGGCCCGACGGATTTCCAACAAATTCACGCCTTCTTTGTTCAACGGCGCATTCAGTTCCAAACTGGCATAATCCTGGGGTCCAACTTTTACGTCCAACTGAGCCAATGCTTGCTGTACATCGTTTCCCAATGTTTTGGCGTCTATGGTCCCGCTTGCATCAAGGATGACGATCTCCCGATTGGCAGCGGCATACGCCTGGGTTCCTGCAGAAATGGCAAAGACTGACAAGATGAACAGCATCAGCAATTGTTTCAGTGGAAGGACGCGTCGGATGTACTGCAGAAAAAACCTGCCCATCGCTTGCTACCTCTCCATCGATTGAATTGTGCCGCAAACTGTGCGGCCGTTCATCTCTTGTAAAGCACCTGCCT
>JANYKF010000210.1 GCA_025361665.1 Clostridiaceae bacterium | reverse complement strand
TTCCTTCCGGACTGCAAATCCTACCATGCCCTGCTCTATGGGGACCAAAGCACCGTGTTGAGGGAAATCGACATCACAAACTGTTATGTCAAGGGTTTCGAGTGTTTCGCGGAAATGCTGCGCACCGGAAAGGCACCCCTGCAGCCGCAGGAGTTGTATGGACCGGTCGAGCTCCTGAATGCTGTCCGCGAATCCTGCGAAACAGGCCGTGAAGTTTTCCTGAAGGGCTATTGAGGACCAGCCGCACACGCTTTGCGGCGAATCACCGGCAGGACCTGTGAATGCGCCAGCATTGCTGCGATTGCGTATTTCTTTCAGCGCATTTTCAGGAATAAACCAGTTTTTTGGTTATCATGCAAGAGGAGGACGGCAAATGGCATATCAGGGAGTCCTTGACGACATCAGAAAATGCGTGAATCTGCAGATTCCCGATAGGGTTCCGGTATTCGCGTGCAGCGAGGAATTTGACGTCCGCATGGCCGGTGCGACCTATTCGGATTACAACAGCGATGCCGGAATCATGGCGAAATGCCAGATAGAGGCTGTCAAGCGGTTCGACTATGACTGGGCCTGGCTGCAGGTGGACGACTGCATCGAATTTGAAGTGCTGGGGGTCGGTACAAAGGGAGGAGGCAACATCCTGCCCGCCACCTGCGATTACCTGCCCGCTTCCTATGATACGCTGAACCGCCTGAAGATGCCCAACCCCAGGAAAGACGGCAGGATGCCCGTTTTGCTCGATGCCATCAAACGGGTCAAGGATGAATTCGGAAATACGGTATGCGTAACAGGCAGGACTGCGGCACCTTTTTCCTCCGCGACCCTGCTCTACGGCATGACGGAAACGCTGATGCTGCTGTTCGACAAGCCGGCGCTCGTGAAGGATACGGTGAAATACTTCGTGGAACTGCAGACTCTGTGGGGACTGGCTCAAATCGAAGCTGGCGCGGATGCCATCTGGTTTGGCGATTGCAATGCTTCCGGCCACCTGATCTCCGTGGACGATTATATGGAGTTCGCCTTTGAAGGAGTGAAGCAGTGCACTGACGCCTACAGGAAAGCAGGCGGATTCACTTTCTATCACGCCAGCGAACACAAGATCGGACACATGCTCGCACAGGCCGCAACCGGCATCAGCGCCCTGAGTGTCGGCCCGGGCGCGGATTTGGCGGATGTCAAGCGTGAAGTGGGCGACAAGGTCTGCATCATGGGCAATGTGGACCCGATCAATGTCCTGCTGTATGGCACGCCGGAAGACGTGCGCCTCGAATCAATCCGGGTCATCGAGACCGGCAGGCCGGGCGGCGGATACATTTTCAGCAGCGGTGAAATGGTTCCCAGGGATGTTCCGGAGGAGAACATGCGCGCGATGATTGCAGCGGGCAGGAAATTCGGCCGGTATTGACTTTTGCAGCGCAAAATGAGAACCCGTCGAACTGCAGCCTCGCACGATGTTGCGGGGTTCGCTTCTGTGTGAATGGAGGACTTGGTCATGAGTGAGAACCTTGCATTGTTCGGCGGGGAAAAGGCTGTGAAAACCGACCCCGGCGATATCTTCAGCTGGCCCATCATCACGCAGGAAGACGAGGACGCCGTGCTGGAGGTGCTTCGACGGGGAGGCATGTCGGATACGGACGTCACCAGGAAATACGAACAGGAATTCGCGGCCTGGCAGGGAACGGAATTCGCGCTGGGTTTCAACAACGGTACGTCTTCCCTGCTGGCGGCGATGTATGGCTGCGGAGTCGGCGTGGGAGATGAGGTCATCTGTCCCAGCGTGACATACTGGGCCTCCGCCATCCAGGCTTTTTCCCTGGGCGGTACCGTTGTCTTTGCCGATATCGACCCCGCAAGCCTCTGCCTCGATCCGGCCGACATGGAGCGAAAAATCACAAAACGCACGAAAGCCGTCATGGTTGTCCATTATCTCGGGCATCCCGCCGACATGGATGCCATCATGGCGATTACGAAAAAACACGGCATCAAGGTCATCGAGGACTTCTCCCATGCCCAGGGCGGACTGTACAAAGGGCGCAAGGTCGGCGGCATCGGCGATGTGGGCGCAACGTCCCTGATGAGCGGCAAATCGCTGGTTGCCGGTGAAGCCGGCATGCTTGTCACGAACGACAGGCGCATTTACGAAAGGGCCATCGCGCTGGGACACTACGAACGGTTCAACGACACCATTCGGGATGAGGAGCTGAAACCCTACGCGGAGCTCCCTCTGGGCGGATACAAGTTCCGCATGCACCAGCTGAGCGCTGCGCTGGGCAGGGTGCAGCTGAAATATTACGATGCGCGCTGCATGGAAATCCGCAAGGCGATGAATTATTTTTGGGATCTGTTGGAAGGTGTCAAAGGAATCCGCGCGCATCGAGTAGATGAGGCGTCCGGAAGCACCATGGCCGGATGGTATGCTGCCCATGGCCTGTATGTGCCGGAGGAACTCGGCGGACTGTCCGTTACCCGATTCTGCCAGGCCGTGGAGGCCGAAGGGGTTTATCTGGGTCCGGGCTGCAACCAGGCCCTGCACACCCACAATCTCTTCAAGGCCTGCGATGTCTACGGGCATGGGAAACCCACACGCATCGCGAATTCGGAAACGGATGTCCGCCGATTCGACGAAAATCTGCCGGTCAGCGAGAAGATCGGCACATTGACCTATTCCATCCCCTGGTTCAAAAAATACGACCCGGCCGTCATTGAGGAGCATGCCGCAGCCCTGCGCAAGGTTTCAGATCATTATGAGGAACTGTTGGCGGATGACCCCGGGAATCCGCCAAAACTTGGCGGATGGCATTTCTTCAAACGCAAATAAGTTTCCGGGCATTCCGCCAGTAGATTTTGCTGCAGATTTCTTCCGGTAAACCCAGGCTGTCCAGGAACTCCCGATGCTGACCGTCAAATGAGTCCCTCCCGAACAATACCCGGTCCTGAAATTCCACCAGGAATTGCCTGGTGAATTCAGGATCCCGTTTCAACGCATTGCAGCCTGAAAAGGCGGAAATATCGCAGGAAAGATTCGCGTTCTTCCGAAGCATTTCAATGATTTTTCCACCGGGGACAACCTTCCCCTCCGGATAAGGCACCTTGTCAAACTGCCCGTCTCCCGAAATATGCGCCCAGAATCCTGGAGCGTGACCAAGGAAATTGGTTTCCGGGCAGGCCTTCACAGCCCGTTCAAATGCCTCGATGCCTCCACCGTACCACCAGTTCGGACGAGGATACCTCACGCCGGCATCAAACTCATAATCAAGGTGAACGAGGACGGGCAGCCCTCTTTCCCCGCAAAACCGGTACATGCGGATGGCATCCGGGTTGTCGCACATCATGCGCAGCTTCAGTTCGCCGCAGACCTTCGCCCCGAATATTTCCACGGCGGCCCTCAGGCGGTCGATGGCATCCGGGCGCCTCGGATCCGGCGCGAATCCCAGGATGAACCTGCCGGGCGCCTTTTCCGCATAGGCGACACATCTGGAAAAAGAGATCGGCCCGTTCACCCCGGTATCCGGCGTGCAGTACGAATAATGGGGGTCATATTCATCAGCAGGCGCCTCCCAGCTCAGCAGCCATGTTTGGCTGATGCCGTGCCGATCCATGTTTTCCAGAAACCTGGCCAGGTTATGTCCGTGCCAATCCGGATGGTTGTGACAATCAATGATCATGGTTTCCTCCCCCGCATCGCCTCTTCCATCTCCCGGACAAAACGGGATGGCTTCGTCTTTTCACGGGCCCACGCCGCCGGTATGAACACCCGCAGATCGCTCCGGGCACGCGTGATGGCCACATAGCACAAGCGGCGTTCCTCCTCCAGCAGGCTGGCCGATCCATCGGAATCAGGAGACGGAAACTCCCCTTCCACCATGTCCACCAGCAGGACGCGGTCGAATTCAAGCCCTTTCGCCGAATGAACAGTGGACAATATCAGGGGTCCGCGCTTCAGCTTGGAATTTTTCGCGTTCTCCAGGATGACGCGCAAGGCGTCAATCCGATCCAAAAAGCCCGGGATGGTGGTTTCGTTCGCGGAAAGGACAAGGAGCGTGTCCAGCATGCCATTCACCGAATCCGGGGAATATCCCTGTGTGCGGGCTGCAAACTCGATGGACTTGTCATAGGAGACGCAGTCCAGCAGCCCAAGAAGCGCGTCGTGAGGTTTCATTCTTGCCAGTCGTTTGAATCTTTGTTCGACCTCCTCAAGCCGAATGCGCTGAAAATTCGGCAGCAGGCCCGCCTTGCGGATTTGTTTCCAGATGCTTCCCTCCTGCGGCAATGCCTGCAGGCTTTCCAGCAGTTCGCGCGACAGGAACGCATTCAGCTTGCTTGAAATGGCAAGAAACGCATCCCGGTCGGAAGGATCCAGCATCAGCGCGAGAAAGGCCTTCATGTCCCGGGTAACCCAATGATTGAAGAGCGTCTCCTTGAAATCGCGCACACCAAAAGGGATTCCGGCCCGGTCGAGTAAATCGGCGAGTCCATAAACGGAACGGTTGTTCCGGTACAGGATGGCGGTCGTGCCGTTCTTTTTTCCCTGTACCGGACCGTGCTGCAGGATATCCCGAATCTGGCGGTATTCATCCGCGAGGTTTTTCACACGGACCAGTTCTATGCCTTCCGACAGATGGCTGCCTTCCCTTTCCAGGGAAGCGGATTCCGGCACACGGAGCTTCTTGTCCGTCCGTTCGCGGTTCGCACGGATGAACTGATCGGCCAGATGGACGATGGAGGCACGGCTGCGGTAATTCGTCTCCATGAGGTACAGTTTCGCCCCCGGGTATCGCACCTGAAATCCCAGCAGGCCGGATGGATTCGCACCGCGCCAGACATAGATGGACTGGTCCTCGTCGCCGATCATCACCAGATTGTCCCTCGGCCTGGCCAGCAAGTCGATGATGGCATGCTGGATGAGCGAACTGTCCTGTGCTTCGTCCACCTGGACATATTCGTACTGTTCCCGCATGTCGTTCAGAATCCCGTCATCCATGGACAGGATACGATGGGCCACCGTCAGCATGTCATCAAAATCGACGAGGCGCCGTTCTTTTTTCACCTGCTCGTACGCCTCGAAGATCTTCCTGAAACCCTTGATGCCATGGTCAGCCGCGTTTTCCGCCCGATTGGGATCCGCCATGGTGTTCTTTGCGAGGGAAATGCCCATGGACAGTGATTCGAGGACATCTTCCCCGATACGGCTTCCCGTGACATCCCGATAAATCTGCGAGAGCAGGCCCGGGCGGGTCGCCGAACCGTCCGTGTGCCCGTTCCGGGGACCGGACTCCGAGAGGATGATCGGCATGGGGCGGTTCCGTTTGACGCAATAAAAGCGAATGAGCTGCAGGGCGAAACTGTGGATCGTGGAAAAGGTTGCGCCATGCACCTGTTCATCCCTGTGACCAAACAGCTCCGCATAGCGATGGGTCATGTCCAGCGCGGCCGCTTTTGTGAAGGTCATGGTCAGAATCCGGTTCGCGGGAATGCCGGAACGGATCAGGGCGGCTGTCCGGCAGACCATCGTCGTGGTTTTGCCGGATCCCGGTACGGCAAGCAGCGCGGCCGGGCCCTCACGGTGATCGACAAATGCCTGCTGCTGTTCATTGAGTTGGATTTTCCGTGTCATGGACATCCTTCCCGCCGGGAACCAGCCATTCCCTTGCAACCGCAATCCCCGCATCAGCCAGGAGCCGGCGGACCTGACCCATCGACTCTGCCGCTGTCATGTCATCCCGGCGCAGACGGAAAATCCGATCGATGCCATGCCGATACACGGCCTCGAAGCCGGGTCCGGTATCCCCCACGATCGCCACGACCGGCAACCCTTGTTCCTTCGCAATCGCCGCGACGCCAACAGGTGCCTTTCCAAAGACGGACTGCCCATCCATGCGGCCTTCTCCCGTGATGACCAAATCCGCCCGCCGCAAGAAATCCCGAATGCCAATCGCCTCAAGCACCCATGAAATGCCGGGTTTGAGCACGGCACCACAAAGAGGCACCAGGGAGGCATTCACCCCGCCGGCTGCACCGCTCCCCGGCATGGAAGCCACATCCATGCCGGTTTCCCTGAAAACAAGATCGGCATAATGCCGCAGATTCCGGTCGAGGAGTGCCGACATTTCCGGCGTTGCGCCTTTTTGAGGACCAAAGACAAAGCTGGCTCCTGTTTCCCCGCACAAGGAATTCGTGACATCGCAGGCAACCGTCAATGCCATTTCCGCTATACCCGGATGGAGGCCGGTCAGGTCAATCCGCACAATGCGGCCGAGGAAGCCGCCACCGCAGGGAACCGGTTGTCCGTCCTCATCCAGGAAACGAGCACCCAGCGCCGTCATCATTCCGGTTCCCCCATCATTGGTGGCGGAACCGCCCACACCCAGGAAAATGCTGCGGAACCCCCGTTCAAGGGCATCCAGCAGCAGTTCGCCGGTTCCGAATGTCGTGGCCGTCAGCGGATTCCGCTTTCCCGGTTCAACAAGGGTCAACCCGGATGAAGCGGCAAGTTCGAGGATGGCCGTGTCCCCTCCGACCGTCAGGTACCGTGCGTTGACAGGTTCGCCATCCGGACCGGAAACAAGGTGTGAAATCCAGGAACCACCCAATCCATGGGCGATGGCCGCCATCGTCCCTTCGCCCCCGTCTGCAACCGGAAGAATGTGGATGGCCGCGTCCGGCAAGACGGAGAGGATTCCTTCCGACACGGTGCCAGCCGCATCCAGCGAGTCGATGCAGCCCTTGAAGGAATCCATGGCGATGACGATGTCCGGTGCCTTTTTCATACGTTATCCAAAAAGTCAAAGAACAATGGCAAGGGAAACCACGACCGGGCGAGGTTCCTTTCCTGTCCCGCCCACCCTGCCGGTCCGGCTGCGCAACGGCTTTCAAGCGCCGTCGAAGCCACCCCTCCGAGAGGTCCGAACAGGAAGGCGAGTGCATCCATGTATGCGAGGATCAGGTTGGCTGGTTCATCCGTTTCCACGACATGCGCACGGCCTTCCTGCATTGATATCCTGAAAGGCGTCTTTCCTTCCACAGACAGGACAAGGGAACCATCCGGCAGCTCCGCATAGCCGGCTTTCAACTGAAGGAAGGCCTTCATCACGCGCGGAAAATTGAAAATGGCCATGTTGTCAGCGGCCTCGAGCAGCACAGATTCGCACAGGGTGGAAAGGGATGCGATGCCGTTCTGATCATACGGCGGCAGACTGAACTTCAATGTATCCATATTCTTCCGTTCAATCCAGGAAGACAATACCTCCGCAGGATCGCGTCCGTCGCCTGTAACGAGCTCGTGCACCTCTTTTCCGTCCTTCGAGGCAGTCAGGTAGCCGCAGGGGGTTCCATTCGCCAAAATGCACCACATGTCCGCATTCCATGATCTCTGGATATCGAAGAAGCGATCCGGTTCACGAATCACATGGGCGGGACGGCGCGTGAACCATCCCCGGCAAATCTCCAGGAACGGATCATCCGCCGACATCAATCGAAAAGACAGTTCCTGAAAAACCTCCCGGCCATATCGATGCCTCACATTGGCTTTATTGAGTGTGAATTCAACGGACTGCCCGCACCGATCATATCCAAAGTGCTGATATCGCTGCCGTTGTCCGCCCAGACAGCTGAAATCGGCTCCCGATGCCGTGATGGCTTCATGCGCCAGCTGCATCAGGGTTTTCATATATCCTAGATTGCGATGGTACGGATGCACGCAGACCGATCCGATTCCATACACCAGCAGGGTTTCTCCTGCCACAAGCATGCGCATGGGAAATGCACCCACGACTGCCAGGATCTTTCCGTCTTCGCGTGCCACAAAATGATGGATGGCGGTGCCATATTCCTTTTTGTAGAGCTTGGGCAGCAATATCGGAAAATCATGCCGATCCCCGCTGTATGAAAAAACATAGTTGGCCAGGTCCATGATTTCATCAAAGTCTTCAGGGTTCGCGCGTTCAAACGCTTCAGTCATGGAATCCCCTCTCGACAGATTTCCTGATTCGGTCCATTTGCCGGCACATATGCGTCATGCAGCCATGTGTTCATGCGTCATGCAGCCATGTGTTCATGCGGTCCCCGGTTCATCGTGGCGGGCCATTTTCCCGGACCGCCCTGATGAAATCCTGAGTGGTATCCAGGTGGTATGGGAACGTCATGCCACCATCCAGGAGGATATCGGCATGATGGGTATCCGACCCGGATGTGATCGGCAAATGATGTTCCCTGGCGTAGTCAACGGCCCTCATGTCAAATAGCGGATCCGTGTGGCTCGCGTTGAATCCTTCCACTGCGTCAACCAGGTCCGGATACAGCCGAATCCGCCGGATATAAAGGGCTTCCCGGAATGGATGGGCATGAGAGATGAACCCCCCGTCACGCCTGATCTGCGCCAGATAGCTTTCGAGCGGCCATGAAAGAATATCAGGATGATCGGTCAGGTATTGCTTTCCCAGGCCGTATGTGAGGAATTCCGTTCCGTGATATCCGTACTCCCATCCGAAGAAAACCTTGAAACCGCTGTCACCTGCCTCGTGCAAGGCATTTTCATATCCTGCGCAAAACAGTTCCACTCGCTCGATCCATGGCAAATGGGACGGAACTGCAGTATTCCCGTTGAAAAAGTGATCCGTGACGATGATGGCGTCATAACCGGCCGCCTGATGGGCGCGTACCATTTCGGCCCCGGATCCGCTGGCGCAGGCGCTGCCTTCCCGGGTATGGAGATGCGTTTCGATTTTGAATGTCCCGTTCAATCGGCGCCTCCCTTCCGGCGAGTATCGATGGCAGAATCAGGCCTACAGAATCCTGAAAAGTGCAAATGCAAGAATCAGCAGTCCGACAGCGATCCGATAATACGCGAATCCTTTCATCGGCTTGTGCTTCAGGAAATGGACGAATCTGTCCACCACAATCAGGGCCATGGCGAAAGCCGTGAGAAACCCGGCACCCAGGGTCACCCATTCGAATGCGCTCAGGCTGATCTCCATTTTCAGCAGCGTATAGCCAGTCGCGATCACCATGGTCGGTAAGGCGAGGAAAAAGGAAAACTCGGCTGCCGCGATCGTGGTAAGTCCGACAATCCATCCGCCGATGATCGTGGAGGCCGAACGGGAAAAGCCCGGCCACAGCAAGGCAAGGCACTGGAACAGCCCGATGATGGCAGCTTGCTTCCACGAAACGGAAAAATCGTCGGAACCGACAGCCTTTCCTCCGAATTTGGTTGTCGGTCCATCAGAACCAACAATATTCTTTCTTTTGGAAATGGCAGCCGGTTTACCAGACGCGGCAGGATGTTTGCGGAATCTGCGTTCCGCAAATATCATCCAGATTCCTCCGGCCACCAGGGCCAGCGCGACAGGAATCGGGAACATCATGTATTGTTCAATCGCATCATGGAAGAAAAGCCCAAGGAGCCCGGAAGGAATGAACGCAATGGCCACCGCACCCCAAAACCGGAACCCGGTATCGCCTGGCTTGAGATGCCGGAGGGAGTCAAGGATTTTCTTCCTGTACAGAACGACAATGGCAAGAATGGCCCCGAGCTGGATGACGATTTCAAACAAAGTGGCAAACGAACCGGTGAAATCGATGAAATGTCCCACGAGAATCATGTGACCCGTGGATGAAACAGGCAGGAACTCCGTGATGCCTTCCACGATTCCAATGACAATGGCTTTGATGAAAAAGAGCAGATTGTAACCCACATCAGCCTCCTTTTCCGTGAACGGATGGATACTCAAATCAGTTTACAGGTTTTCGGCCGGTTTGTCAGCCATTTTGCAACCTGCCGCAGGCATAAAATTGTTGAAGCGCTGAATTCAGTCCTGTCCCGGTACGGCGGAATCCTTCCCGACATGGCGTTTTGGTCTCTCTCGTCCGACCAGGGCAGCCCTCTGCACGGATAGAACACCGAATCTGTTTCTCAAGGCATCCACCACCGTATCGAGCACCTGATTCCGTCTCTGCCGGACAACCCCGGCATCCGTTTCCAGGCTTGCAGCAGCATGCATATCCGTTTTCTTTTCATCGGGACCGATACCCTGAACTGAAGAATCGTCATCGAGAGGAACGTCGAGTATCGATATCTGTCCCTCTTCTTCCCCGAGTCCCGAAACCGAAATGCCGACAAGCCTCACCGGATGCTGTTCATCCCAATGCTGCCTGAGCAGGGACAAGCCCGCTTCCAAAATCATATCGGTCGCTTTTTCATTTCCGCGGCCATTTTCGTGAGATATTTGT
>JANYKF010000170.1 GCA_025361665.1 Clostridiaceae bacterium | reverse complement strand
CGCCCTGCAGAAAAAGCACCCTGTAGTTTGCGGGGATGTCCATGATCCCGCGCAGGGAGGCTTCCGCGTTGTTCTGAATGTCCTCGTACCATTTCGAGCGATGGCTCATCTCCATGACGGACATGCCCGATCCCCTGTAATCCAGCATCTCCGATGCCGCCTGTGCAAGGACCGGTTCCGGAAGGATGCCGGGACCAGCGGAAAAATTGTAAGCTCTTGCCATAATGCCGCCTCCATTCCCATGACGCGGGTCGCCGCTGCGGGCCACCGGCCAATTTTGTGGATATTTTAACACAATGGCTGGGAAATGTCCATCCTCAAAGGCCTGCAGGATTGTCGAACCACCAGTTCCCCACCGAATTCCATCGTTTTCCCGACTCCTTCTCCCCTCAGCACTGCAATGACCTGCTGGGTCAATGCGGAGAGCATGCCGTCGAAATCGATGTGAAACGTCGTCAGCGGAGGTTTCGACGTGGCGCTGCGCATGTGGTCGTCGATGCCGATGACCGAGATTTCGTCCGGAACATGGAAACCCGCTTCCGTCAGCGCGTCGATCGCCCCGAAGGCGATGGAGTCGTTGGCACAGCAGAAAGCGGTTGGCAGTTTCGCATTCCGCGCGAGGATCGCTTTCATTCCCTGATAGCCTGACGCCTCGGAAAAACTGTTGTATTCCATCCAGGCAGGTTCCATCCGCAGCCCGTTCCGGTGGAGGCCCTCCAGAAACCCGTCCTGCGTCTGGATGCCGTTGAACCGGCGCAGATCCCCGTTGATCAGGCCGATGTCGCGATGCCCGAGCCCGTGAAGGTAATCCACGGCTTTTGCCGCGGTCTGGGCATCGAAATTGACCACAATGCGGTTGATGTCCTTGACGCCGGCCATCCTGTAGTCGAACAGGCCCACGACGAAACCCTCGCCGGCAAGCTCTTCCATGAACGGTTCATCGCTGTTGAGCCCGATGAAGATGCCTCCGTCTATGCGCCGCTGCACGAACAGCTCCCGGATGGTGCGCATGTGCCGGTGATCCTGGAGATTCGGGACCACGCAGGTGAGGATATGGTATCCCAGTTCCGCGGCATTTTCGATGATGCTGACAAGGATGTACTCGGCGAGAAAATCTTTCGCAATGCGCCCGCGGGATACCCAGAACAATCCAAGCGTCCTCGTCAGCTTGCCCTTGAGCACCTGCGCGGAGTGGTTCGGCACATACCTGTACTGTTCGATGACTTTCATCACCTTTTCATAGGTTTCCTTCGGGACGTTCTTGTACCCATTGACCACCCGGCTCACCGTGCTGCGTGAAACCCCTGCCAACACGGCAATCTCCGTACTATTGATTTCCTTTTTCATTCCGACTGCAACCTCCGGTTTTCGTGGGATCCGACATCTGGCAGCTCGTTCCAGGTGTATTGGTCATGGATGTGTATCCATTCATGGTACGGCAAAGGAATGTTGCATCGCAGGCGTACCGTATGATACGCTTCAGTTGCCGGACAAGGAATCTTTCTGCTCCTGTCCGTCGAATTTCATCCGATTGGAGGCATTTCATGTACAACGCATCAGACAACCGTTACGTGAACATGAAGTTCAACCGGTGCGGCCGCAGCGGCCTGCTGCTCCCGATGATTTCCCTTGGACTCTGGCAGAACTTCGGCGGCGGCAACCCGTTCGAAAACAGCCGGGCCATGCTTCGTCGCGCATTCGATCTGGGCATTACGCATTTTGACCTGGCGAACAATTACGGTCCTCCGCCTGGCGCCGCCGAACAGGTTTTCGGCCGCGCACTGCGGGAGGATCTGCTTCCCTGGCGGGATGAACTGGTCATTTCCACAAAGGCGGGCTACGACATGTGGCCTGGCCCTTACGGAAGCTGGGGATCCAACAAATACCTGACAGCCAGCCTCGACCAGAGCCTTCAGCGCCTGGGTCTGGATTATGTCGATATTTTCTACCATCATCGCCCGGACCCTGCCACACCGCTGGACGAAACCATGGGTGCGCTTGACCGGATGGTCCGCCAGGGAAAGGCGCTCTATGTGGGCCTGTCCAACTATCGGCCGGCGGAAGCGGGACGGGCCGTCGGCATTCTCCGTGCGCTTGGCACGCCGTGCCTCATCCACCAGCCACGATATTCCATGCTGGATCGCTGGGTGGAGGAAGGCCTTCTGGACTTGCTGGAAAAGGAAGGTGTTGGCGCAATTGCCTTCTCCCCCCTGGCCAAGGGCATGCTGACAAACCGTTATCTGGAAGGCATCCCTCCAGATTCCAGGGCGGGAGGACCCTCCGTGTTCCTCCATCCGGAAGACCTCACGGACACGCTTCTTGCCAAAATCCGAAAGCTGGACCATTTGGCGGCAACCCGCGGCCAGTCCCTCGCCCAGATGGCGATTGCCTGGATCCTGCATGAGCCGCGGATCACATCCGTCCTCATCGGAGCCTCCCGTGTTTCCCATATCGAAGACTGCGTGGCTGCACTGACCAATCTCGCCTTTGACGAAACCGAGTTGGATGAGATCGAAACCATCCTTTCCTGATCTCCGGAATCAAATGGATCATTCTCGCGCAAAAAGTCGCTTTTCGACTTTTTCATGCAAGCTGCAATTCGCAACTTGCATGAATACAGCGGTGTATGCCGCTGTATGGCACTGAATCATGGAGCAAAAAAACCAATATCGCTTCCCCATTGTGCCATTACCTCTCCCGAATCGATCCAAACACGGACCAGGGCCAGATGGCCGGCGGGTCGCAGACGAAACGCATGCGCGCGCCCGTTACGGGATGGTCGATTTCCATGATGGAACACCACAGCGCGATACTGGTGCCGGGTTCCGTGTTGCGCCCGTAACGGGCGTCTCCGACAATCGGGTGTCCGAGTCCGGCCAACTGCACGCGTATCTGGTGGGGCCGCCCGGTCTGGAGGCGGATGCGCAGCATCGACATGCCAGGCTGATGGGCCATCACTTCATAATCGAGCAGGGCTTCCTTCGCGCCCGGCGTATTCTGGGATACACGGCTCACATTCCGGGTCTGATCATCCTTCAGCAGGAAATCGCGAAGACGTCCGGACGTGTTTTCCAAAACCCCATGGACAATGGCACGGTAGACCTTTCCCGTTTCCTGGTCCCGTATCTGGGCGGACAGCCGGGACGCCGCCTTTGAAGTCTTGGCAAGAACCATGACCCCTCCCACGGGCCGATCGAGCCGATGCACGATGCC
>JANYKF010000157.1 GCA_025361665.1 Clostridiaceae bacterium | reverse complement strand
TGCCCTGCCAGAACAGGTGGGAGGGGTCGAAATTGGCGCCCATGATATCGCCGACAGCCATGCGCAGCTTCTTCATGGAATCCGGATTGTAAACGCAGAAGCCAGGGTGCATTTCGAGCGCGATTTTCTTCAAGCCATGCTGCATGGCGAAGGCGGCTGCCTTCTTCCAGTAGGGAATAAGGACATCGTTCCACTGATAGTCGAGGACGGCGAGGAAATCCTCCGGCCACGGGCAGGTAACCCAATTCGGGTATTTTGCGCCGTCGTGGTCGCCAGGGCAGCCTGAAAACGTGACGATGGTTTCGACGCCCAGTTTTTCAGCAAGCAGCACCGTGTCGGTGAATGCCTTGTCGAATCCGGCCGCGATGTCCTTCTGGGGATGGATCGGGTTGCCATGGCAGCTGAGTGCGCTGATGGTCATGTCGTATTTCTTCAGAAGCGCCTGCAGTTTGGCGATTCCATCGGGATTGGCAAGCAGTTCGACCGGTTTCACATGGGCGTTGCCCGGATATCCTCCGGTGCCGAGTTCCACGGCCTGCACACCGGAATTGTGAAGATAGGAAAGAGCCGATTCCAGATCCTGATCGGACAAAAGCACGGCAAATACTGAGAGTTTCATGGACATACCTCCTCATATCGTTGCTTGGTTGGGACCAAAAACCTGAATCAAGAATGATTCTGGTGTAAAACTCACTTTTGTGAGTTTTTATGCAGGATGTCTCTGACATCTTGCATGTTGAAGGCACATTTCGTGCCTTCAACACACCGAATCACGTGATGTGGTGCAATCCGGCGGCATTTGCCACCGGATGCATGCAAGTTGCAAAGTGCAACTTGCATGAAAAAGTCGAAAATCGACTTTTTGCACCTGAATCAAGAATCAATTCTGACTTTTTGGCTCGTTTTCGCGCTTTCCATGGCGGCCAGCACCATGGCCAGGCTGTGAATGTTGTCCGCGCAATCGGTTTCCGCCTTTCGGCCTTCCAACAGCGCGGTGAACATCTCCTCGATGCATCCCTGATGACCTTCATGACCTTCCCAGTCCGGGGCCGGTGTAACCTTCCCGGTTTTCCAAATGAACGAGGCGGGGTCATTATCGGTTTCGGGAATCTCGTACCAAGGAGCTCCCTCCCCGTCCCAGCAGGCGGAACCACCTGTGCCGGAAACACGCCAGAAGCACTCCCAGGAAGTGTTGCAGCCTGTTGCGCACCAGGAGCCGCTATAAGTATATACCATCCCGTTTGAGAATTCAAAGATGGCTGTGGCACCCGCATTTCCCTTGTACCAGGAGCCCGGCGGATTGTATTCCTGACAATAGACGGAAACCGCATGGGCGCCCGTGACGAATCGGGCCTGATCAAACGTGTGAATGGCCATGTCAAGCAACAAGGGGCTTTCCATCAAATCGCGGAATCCGCCGAAATGGGCTCCGATGAAAAAATCGGATTGGATGAAGCCGGGTTGTCCGATGATCCCGGATTGGACTATTTTCTGGAAACTGCGGTTGTTTTTGATGAACCGGCGATTCTGCATCACGGAATAGGAATGACCGGTTTCCCTTGCTGTCCGCACCATGTCCCTGGCATCATCCAAAGTGCCCGCAAGCGGCTTTTCGCCGAATACGTCGCATCCAGCCCGCAATGCTGCGGCAACCACTTCGTGATGGCTTTCCGGGATGGTGTTGTCGATGACCAGATTTGCCCCGGTATCCCGCAGAGCCACGGTCAGATCGGTGAAGGCAGGGCAGCCAAGCCCATACTTTGCGATGAGTGCTTCTGCGCTTTTCAGTTGAATATCCACGGCACCGACGAACTGAACATCATCGCGCGCCTGAACGTGCGGAACCCAGGCATTGCTGATGCCGCCGCAACCGACCTGGAGAATCTTGAATCGCTTATCCATGTATGCCCCCCATCACGTCGGATTTGGCACAAACGTGCCGCCGCGGCATTGCTTCAGGTAAGTCAAACCATGCACCTGGCCGGTATACTCAAGCTCACCGTGATACACGGGGTCATGCCAGCCTTCGATGTCGATGGACCCTTCATAGCCTGCCCCGCGCAGGATGGAGATGACGCGCACCCAGTCCGTGTCCCCGAATCCGGGCGTGCGGTGCCAGGCGAACTGCTTCGGTCCGTGGATGCCGAATTCCTTGACGACGTCCCATTCGATCGTGCAGTCTTTGCCGTGCACGTTGAAGACCTTTCCCACCCATTTCTTCAGTTGGGGGATGGGATCGATCAGGCTGACCATCTGGTGGCAGGGTTCCCACTGCAGGCCGATGTTGTCTTCCGGAACGGCATTGAACATCATTTCCCAGGCTGTGGGATTCTGGGCGATATTCCAGTCTCCCAGTTCCCATGTTCCGCCCATGTCGCAGTTCTCAAAGGCGATGCGCACACCCTTGTCCTTCGCGCGGCGGATCAGTTCGCCGAACACCTTCGTGAAGGCGGGGATGGATTCTTCGATCGGCCGGTCCACGATACGGCCGGTAAAGCCGGTGACGAGGTCGGTGCCGAACAGGTGGGCGCTGTCGATGGCTCGTTCCCAGCTGGCCAACGTGTCCGCGTTCTTGCCCGTACCCGTGAGGGGATTGCCAAATACGCTCAGAGAAGAAATAGCAACTCCTTTTGGGTCCGTGATGGCTCGAACCTGCTTCGCAAGATCCGGCAAGGAAATATCACCGGTGCTTTGCCAGAAGGTGAGGCTGAAGGTTTCGAATCCGTAACCGATGATCTGGGGGATGACGCGGAGTGCTTCTCCGCCGCTGACGAGGGTTCCAATCCTGATCTGTTTCATCGTGTGTGTCCCATCCTTTCACTGGTGATTGAAATCTTAGTGCCGCACGCAAGACAACGCGGCCGAGTTTGGGCTGTGTTGGAAGGCGATGCGGCACTTGGGTTTCAACGCCTTTCCAAAATGTCCCGTGCACAGGAAAATGCGGAAAGCGCGCCCGGATGCTTCCATTATATTCTACGAACCGGCAGGATGCCATATGTGATCCGGCACCCGAAGCCTAAAAAGCGGGAGCGGTCCCCGAATCACCTTCCGACTCACGGACAGCAGGCCCTGCGCATCGGGGTGGATGCGCCAGTTGATAAGGGAAATCTCGCCATTCACGATTTCAATGCCGGTAATGCCCCGGGGATGGACGCAGCAGCCGCAATTGACATAAGGCATGTCACCGGGACCGGGAAATTTGGGACGATGCGTATGTCCACAGAGTACGGGAATCCCGGTCTTTGTGATCCAGTGCAGGAAATTCCGTTCAATCTTGTGCTGCTTGTGGATGTTTTTTGCCGGACTTGACGGATTCCTGAACCCGATGATGTGCATGAAGCGCCAGAAGTACCGGAACATGAACATGGAGAGGCGCCACAGCTGATCGTTCGTAAGGTCCCCCTGGTGCCCATGGACGACAAGCAGCTCCTGGCCGGTCATCTCATGCTGAAGGCGCAAGGCTTCGTGTACGATGATTCCGGGGAAAAGGTCCGTTTCCCTATCCGTGTAGTCATCATGAAACCTGTAAAGGTCCTGGACGACTGCGGATTTTGACCGCCAGTACATATTGTGGTTTCCGTACAGGAGCAGCAGGCGGTTATCCTCATGAAACTGCGAAAGCAGGTGGTAAACGTCTCCATGCGCTTCGCGGATATGGCGGAAACGCTTGTGCTCCCATAATTCGTCCCCATCCCCGGCTTCGATGTAGGTGAACCCGTTCGCGTAATAATGGGAAAGTGCGTGGTAAAAAACACTCTGGTTGTGGGCGAACTCATCCGCTGCACTGTTGTCGCCCCGATGTGCGTCACTGAAAACGATATATTTGGACTGGTCGTCGAACGGAACAATTCGCGCGTTCCGATACGCTTCGTCCAGTTTCTTCTCTGTCAGCATTTTGGTTCTCCAGGGATCGCTTTCTGGTATAATATGTCCGTCATGATTGAAGTATATCATGCCTGCCGCTTCATGCGGCGGACAAATGGAGAGAAGGAGCGGCAAAATGATCGGATTGTTTACAGAAGCGCAAATCAAGGGAAATCTCGTGAAAAACCGGATCGTATTGCCCCCCATGGTCTGTTTCGGCTGGGCGGGCGAGGACGGGCTTGTTTCTGAAAAGCACAGGCGCCACTATGCTGCGAGGGCGGCGGGCGGTGCCGGCATCGTGGTTGTGGAGGCAACCTGCGTCTCGCAGGATGGCCGGTTGTCGATGGATCAGCTGGGGTTGTGGAATGACGCACAGATACCGGGCATGAAGGATTTGGCGGACGACTGCCTTGAGGCCGGGGCCCTGCCCCTCGTGCAGATTCACCATGCCGGATGGAAAACAGTCTTCAAAAGTACCGCGGATCCCAAAGGGCCTTCCGTCAGGCCCGGGAAGAAGGATACAGGCAGTGCCCTGAACCTCGGGGAGATAGCAGGGATAACCGAAGCGTTCACCACGGCAGCCCTGCGTGCCAAAAACGCGGGTTTTGCCGGTGTGGAGCTGCATGGCGCTCATGGATACCTGCTCAGCCAGTTCGCATCGCCTTTGGACAATCACCGGACCGATACGTATGGCGGAACGCTCGAGAACCGCCTCCGGCTGCACGTGGAAATCGGCCGGTCGATTCGCGCTGCCTGTGGAGCTGATTTCATCCTGTCCATCCGCATCGGCTGCAACGAACCGGATCTGGACGGCGGCATCGCCGTCGCGAAATATCTAGAGGCAAACGGGTTCGACTTGCTGCATGTGTCGGCATCCGGTCATGAGGAAAGCCAGCCTGACGTGCCGGAAGCATTTCCCTTCAACTGGATTGTCTGGGGCGGAGCCTCCATTCACAGGGCCGTGGGCATTCCTGTCATCGTGGTCAATGACATCCGGACGCCGGAACGGGCGCAATGGCTCGTGGAAAACGAGTGGGCCGATTTTGTCGCCATTGGGAAGGATTTCCTGACGGATGCTCGCTGGGGTGAAAAGGTCCGGCTGGGAGAACCCTTGATCTCGTGCCTTCACTGCAAGAAGGGATGCAGCTGGTTTTCATCAGGAGACCGGTGCCCGCGGCGGACCCCCGCATCGGAATGACGAAGCGGATATCGTCACTCCTTCAGCTGGAGCGGCATGACGGAAACGACGATGTGCTTGTGTTTGAGAAGCTGGCGCTCGATGTAGTACCGTGAGTTGTTGTGCAGGATGCGGTGCCATTGCTTCGTCACCACGAACTGTGGGAGGATGACGGTGATCATGTCCCCTTTCGGATAATCAAATTCCTTTGTCTTGATATGGGCGAGCAGCG
>JANYKF010000153.1 GCA_025361665.1 Clostridiaceae bacterium | reverse complement strand
GTCACTTCCAGTGTCCCGCGATCCCGCAGTTTGTTCACCGCGAATTCCGATACGTCGACGCTGTAAATGTAAACGGGTCTGAGTGCGCCATCCGCCATCCGGTAGGATGGCGTCATGTTTCCCGTGGCAATGGAATGCAATTGCGTGGCCAGTCCCAGCACGGTGGTGGCCTTTCTGATTTCCGTCCGCATGGCATCCTGGGCGGCATATGCGTCTGCGATGACACCGGGGAGGGGTCCGTCATCACGGATCGAACCGGCCAGGACAAGCGGGATGTGATGCGTCAGGCAGGCGTTCATGACGCCTCCCTGCAAACGCCCGGCTTCCTGGAGCGCTTTCAGGGAACCGGCTTTGCGTGCGGCATTGATGACATCCAGGTGATTGTAGTGTCCGTTCGGCAGGGAAACCTGCGTGTAGATATCCTGTCCGAGGGCGGTCCGGAAAAACTCGCCTTCCATGTCATGCGTCGCCAGGGCATTGCCGCCAAAAACAGCATGCACATATCCTTTTTCAATCAGGGAGACCAAGGCGTTGCGGGAATCGGAATCAAATACGGCAGCGGGGCCAAGAACCCATACCACATGCCCGTGGTTCTTTTCATATCGCAGCAGCTCATACAGGCGGTCGTAGTCCCGCGAATAGGAAGTTTCCCGGGAACGGCCGGTACGGAAGGCGAATGCATCCGTGCCGGCGCTGCTGCCGCGAAAACCGTCCACATGTACGAAAATGCCTTCGGAAGCATCTTCCGTGCGCCCCACTACCACCTTGTCGCCAATGGCCAGACGACGGAATTCCTTCACATCCAGCAGCCATGTACCGTCAGGCGCCGGCACGGCGACCGTTACGCAATCCATGCGGCTGTCCGCGGCCAGATGCCAGGTGCCGTCCAGTTTGAAGTATTCGGGGAAAATGGTATTGGCGTGAAAACCATCCGGTGCGACACCGGCCTGCACCACGGCTTCCAGCTTGGCATCCGGCGCGCCTGTAAACGCTTCCGCCAGAAAATCCGGGTTCCTGTAACAGGGAAGTTCGAACTGCATAAAAAACCTCCAACACCATCCAAGGTGATTGAAATCCTAGTGCCGCACGCAATACAACATTGCCGGGTTTGGGCCATGTTGGAGGGCGATGCGGCACTTGGATTCCAACACCATCCAAGGTGATTGAAATCCTAGTGCCGCACACCGTCATTTCCATCAGCATATCATGAAACAAGCTGCGCGGGGAACTGAAATATATGGTATGTGACAAAACGAAAGGTTTGGGCCTCAGTACGTTGGCTGTTGTGATACGCCGGGTGCCGGCATATAATGGACTGGTGCTTATCGAGCGGCCGGAAGGCGATATGGGAGGTCAAGGATGCAGGTAGACATCATCGGGGTTCCGGTCGATCTGGGCGCATCCCGCCGGGGCGTGGACATGGGGCCGGCCGCCATCCGCTATTCGGGCCTTCACGAAGCTTTGCAGCGCATGGGACTCCATTGCGGGGATTTGGGCAACATCGAGGTCCCCGTGGGAGATATGCCGGAGGGCAACCCGAAGGCGCGATATCTGAAGGCCATCGCGGACATCAACCGGCGGCTTTTCGACGCAGTGGCCGAAAGTCTGGCCCGGGGTCATCGGCCCGTCATCCTGGGTGGCGATCACAGCCTCGCGGCGGGTTCGATCCTCGGCACCAGACGGGTGTACGGCAAGGTCGGCGTCCTCTGGATGGATGCACATGGCGATTTCAACAATGAGGAAACAACCCTCAGCGGGAACCTGCACGGAATGTCACTGGCGGCCGTGGTGGGCGCAGGGGTCCGGGGAATGGTGGATGGCCTTCCACCCTCCGAATCATGCATCGATCCCCTCAAGGTGGCCATCGTCGGCGCCCGCAGCCTGGATGAAGGCGAGATGCATCTGCTGCGCCGGTTTGGCGTGACGGTCTTCACGATGGAGGACATTGACACGCTGGGGATGCACCGCGTCATGCGCAATGCGCTGGATGTCGCGGAAGCCGGGACCGATGCGCTCCATGCCAGCTTTGACTTGGACGTGGTGACCCCGTCTGTGGCGCCCGGCGTCGGAACACCGGTTCAAGGCGGTCTGACATACCGGGAAGCGCATCTGGCCGCGGAACTGATAGCCGCAAGTCCAAAGCTGCGCGCCATTGACCTGGTGGAACTGAACCCCATCCTCGACCATGCGAACCAAACCGGGGAACTGGCTGTTTCCCTCATTTGCTCCATGCTCGGAAAACGCATCTTTCGTGGTGCGGGAGAGAACGCATGAAAAAGCTCAGATGGCTGCACCGGTACATGCCGGAATATCTCAAACTGGCAGTGCCCGCCTGGGTGGCGCTCCTTGTGGAAGTCCTCGTCGATCTCAGCCTCCCGACACTCATGGCCTCCATTGTCAATATCGGCATCCGCAACAGCGATACGCCCTATATTCTGCGGACGGGCGGCATCATGCTGGGACTCGCGCTTTTCGGCTCCCTCATGGGCCTCGCGCGCAACTGGCTTTCCACAAAGGTCTCACAGGATCTTGGAACACTCATCCGCGCGGACCTGTTTCGGAAGGCACAGCGGCTTTCCATGTCCGCCATCCTGAAATTCGGCCCGTCTTCGATGATAACCCGGCTGACGAACGATGTCATGCAGGTGCAGAACATGTCGTTCATGCTCACCCGCATCTTCATCCGCGCACCCCTGCTGCTGCTGGGCAGCGTCATCATGGCATTCATCCTGAATCCGGGACTCGCGATGATCCTGGTCGGCGTGATCCCTGTCCTGGGCTTCCTCATCTGGCTGCGCATCCAGCGCGGCCTGCCGCTGTTCAAGAAGGTGCAGGCGGCCATCGATCGGGTGAACGGCGTGATGCGCGAATACCTTGGGGGCGTTCGCGTTGTGAAGGTGTTTAACCGGCACCGTTATGAACAGGATAAATTCGATGCGGCCAACCAGAACCTGACAGGTCTCGGGGTGAAAGCCGCCCGTTCGATGGCAACCATCCAGCCCCTGATGCTGGTGCTCATGAACGGCAGCATCATCCTGATCATCTGGTTCGGAGGCATCCGGATTTCCGCCGGGAACATGCTGGTGGGCGATATCATCGCCTTCATCAATTACTCGCTCCAGATTCTGCAGTCCATGATGATGGTTTCGTGGATTTTCACCGCGGGTGTGCGGGCCAAGACTTCCGGTGACCGCATCGGCGAAGTGTTCGGGCTGGAAGACGGCATGCCGCTGCCCGAGGAACCGGTCGTCCCGGTGGGGCAGGGCGCCCTGGAAATGCGCAATGCCGCTTTCTGCTGGCCGGGACAATCCATTCCGGTTCTGAAGGACATTTCATTCCGGGTGGAGCCGGGGCAGACCGTGGCGCTCATCGGTTCTACCGGATCAGGCAAATCATCTCTCGTGAACCTGTTTTCGCGGTTTTACGACGTGTCGGAAGGAGCGGTCCTGGTGGATGGCCAGGATGTGCGCGCCTACGGGTTGTCCGAGCTGCGGAGCCGCATCGCCATGGTTCCCCAGCAGGCGATTCTGTTCACGGGGACCATTCGGGACAATTTGCGCTGGGGCCGGCCGAATGCGACGGAAGAAGAACTGGAGGCCGCCGTCCGCTTGGCCTGCGCGGACGAATTCATCCCGAAACTGCCCGACGGGTACGACACCTGGATCGGTCAGGGTGGCGTGAACCTCTCAGGCGGGCAAAAGCAAAGGCTCTGCATTGCCCGGGCCTTGCTGTGCAGCGCCCCAGTCCTGGTCATGGACGACAGCACGAGCGCCATCGACATGGGCACGGAATCCCGTATCAGAAGCCGTTTGCGGCAGCATGCGCAGAATATGACCGTGTTGCTTATCGCCCAGCGGATTCATTCCGTCATGAATGCCGACCGCATCCTTGTGCTGGACGAGGGGAAGCTGGTGGGGTCCGGGTCACACGCGGCCTTGCTCGAAGACTGCCCGATTTATCGGGATATCTACCGTTCCCAGATGGGCCTCGACCGGTCCGGCAAGGAGGTGGTCTGAGATGGCGGATGATAAGCGCGACAAAAGCGTGCCAAGCGGCATCCCGCATCCGGACAATGCCGTGCCCAAGCCCGGCACAACCGGCATGCATCACATGGGGGGGCGGTTTGGCGGAGGAGAAAAACCCAAGGACATGCTGGGAACTGTCAGGCGCCTCTGGAAACTGTTTGGCAGGGAACAATGGAAGCTGGCATCCGTGTTCGTCATCGCGACTGTCGGGTCCGCACTCGGGCTCGTGGGTCCATGGCTCATCGGGCGTGGCGTCGATGCGATGTCGCAGGCAGGCGGCGTTGATTTCACGCGCCTATATTCCGTCATACTCGGTCTGGGCATCGCATATGGAGTCGGGGCCTTGCTTTCCTGGCTGCAGGAGTGGTGGATCGCCGGCGTCGTGCAGCGTATCGTGATGGTCATCCGAAAATCCCTGTTTGAGCGGATTCAGAAGCTTCCGCTGGTGTTTTTCGACACCCGGACGCATGGCGAGCTGATGAGCCGCCTCTCCAACGATGTGGACAATGTCAGCACGATGCTGTCGTCCTCCACGACCCAATTGTTCTCAAGCATTTTCATGGTGGCCGGGTCCTTTGTGATGATGCTTGTCCTGTCTCCCATCCTGACTTTACTGACCCTCATCACCGTGCCCATCACCCTTGTTTTTTCTGGACAGGTGGCCAAACGCTCCCGGAAGCAGTTCCGCGCCCAGCAGGCCAACCTGGCGGAACTCAACGGGCATATCGAGGAAATCCTGTCCGGACAGCTGGTCGTGAAGGCATTCGGGCATGAGGACCATGTCATCGCGCAGTTTGATGAAATCAATGCGCGGCTGAAGGAAGCCGGACGCAGGGCCCAGGTGATGTCCGGCCTCGTGATGCCCATGCTGAACGTGCTGACGAACATCGGGTTTGTGATCGTGGCGACGGCGGGGGGCTGGCTTGCCGTTTCCGGAGCCATCTCGGTGGGGGTCATTGCCAGTTTCATCAATTACTCCCGGCAATTCTCCCGGCCCCTCAACGACATCGCGAACCTGTACAGCACGATTCAGTCCGCTCAGGCGAGCGCTGAGCGCGTGTTCGAGCTGATGGACCAGGAACCGGAGCCGGCCGATCTGCCGGAAGCCATCCCGGTGACCCATCCGAAAGGACATGTCCGGTTTGAGGGGGTCACCTTCGGCTATCACCCGGATGTGCCGGTTCTGAAGAACGTGGTGCTGGATGCGCCACCGGGAAAGACAGTGGCGCTTGTGGGTCCGACTGGAGCGGGAAAAACCACCATCGTCAATCTGCTTGTCCGGTTCTACGATCCGGGAAGCGGGAGCATATGCATGGACGGGCGCGATTTGCGGCTTTGGGAGCGGGATACCCTGCGCCCCTGCTTCGGCATGGTGCTGCAGGATACCCATCTGTTTTCCGGATCCATCCGTGAAAATGTGCGCTACGGTCGGCTTGAAGCGACCGATGCCGAGGTGGAGGCCGCCGTGAAGGCGGTTGGCGCGGACACATACATCCGTCGTTTGCCGGATGGATACGATACGGTTTTGGATGAGTCCGGCGGAGGCCTGTCCGGAGGGCAGCGGCAGCTGCTGTCCATCGCGCGGGCTGTTCTGGCCGACCCTTCCGTCCTGATCCTGGATGAAGCCACGAGCAGTGTCGACACGCGCACGGAGATGGTGCTGCAGCAGGCCATGCTGCACCTGCGCAGGGGGAGGACCAGTTTCATCATCGCCCACCGGCTCTCCACCATCCGGGAGGCGGACGAGATCCTGGTCATCGATCATGGTGACATCATCGAGCGCGGCACGCATCAAAGCCTGATGGAAGCCAAAGGTTTCTACCATGGCCTGTATGATGTCCAGTTTGCGGAGTGACGGCGGCCTGCACTGTCCACCCATATCGCAATATATACGCTTCTCGCAGAAATCCATACAAATATCCATCATTTGTAACAATCGTATGATAAGATGATAAAAGGCGCGGAACAGTGTAAACATAACTCGTTCATCGAGGGGTCAAATGGATGTGTCATATAACAAGCTCGTCAAACTGTTAATCGATAAAGGGATGAAGAAGTCCGAACTCCGCCTGGAGGCATAACCGCATATGAGGAAACCTTATAGCGCCAGCGCTGTAAAGCACCAGTTCTGGTTCTCCGAATTTCGTAAGGTCATGCTGCTGTATTCATCCGGCAAAAAGGTGGATGAAGTTAGAAATATATGTATAGCAGAGAATCTGTTCGGAGCTCCGACAACAGCACGGTCTATTCAGATGCTTCAAACTGTTTCAATGCGTATTTTGGAATTGCCTGAAGCATTTCGTACACTGTTCATTCATAGTGACCTTCAGACACAGAAGTTCATTGCGCTCACTGCAATTATGAACAGCGATAGTCTCTTTTTCGATTTTGTATACGAGGTTTACAGAGAAAAGCTGTTCATGGGCAGTGAGGTCATCTCCGACAGCGATTATAACATCTACTTCAGAGATAAGCAGGTTCAAAGCGAAAAAGTTGCCAGTTGGTCTGAATCAACTATCAAAAACCTGAAGAAGACATACAAGTCGATCTTGATGGAATCAGGCATCACAGCTCGTTCTTCGGGAAATCGCAAGATCCTGAAACCGATATTGGATGCGTCTCTGGAAAACTGCCTGAGAGACCATCACATGGAGTTGTTCATCAATGCCTTGACGGGGGTACGGTAATGGCGACGATAGAAACGCGGCTTGACGCGGTCGAACGCAGAATAAAGGAACACAGCTTTCGAGAGAACAAAGGCCTTGGTAATGAGGTCGGATACTATGTGTTTGATTACCCGGCTGAGAAAGAGCTGATTGTCCGCGAGCGGATCAAATATATGAAAAACAAGAACAGCAAAGGGACGGACGGTTTCGAACTTGCTGTTTTCGACTTATATGACATCATCATTGATTATCTGGTAAAGGAAGACTATCTCGACCAATGCTATAAATTCGAAAAGAAACAGGGCATGTCCAGAATTGTGAAATCCGTTGGGAATCTTCTTCAAATCAACGACGATGAAAGCTTGATTGTTAAACATATCCAAGAGCACACGCCGAAAGATGCTGTGATCTTCCTCACCGGGGTAGGCAAGTGCTACCCGATATTGAGGTCTCATAAGGTTCTCAACAATCTGCATCAGGCCATAGACAATGTTCCAGTCGTCATGTTCTTCCCGGGAAAATATGATGGCCAGGAACTGATGCTGTTTTCCGAGATCAAGGATGACAATTATTATAGAGCTTTCCGGCTTGTGGACTAAAGGAGAGGTATCATGATACTAAAGGACATGTTCGCTAAACAAATCGACAGGGATATC
>JANYKF010000125.1 GCA_025361665.1 Clostridiaceae bacterium | reverse complement strand
GTGCACTGCGTGAGGCAGTGGCGGCCACAGCGGCGCGCGGCCTTACGTTGTAACGCTTGATCGACCAGGCGCTTCAGGTTTTCAGGTTTGTCGTGAAACGAGAACGAAATGTGATGGACCAGGCCTTCCTCTTTCGCCCGAACCGCCTCCTGCAGCCACTGGCCGGCCTTGTCGGTCTGCTGGAAGGAATCCCAGCCGATGCCATGGAAATGGTAAAAATCAATCCAATCCGTATCAAGCTTGCGCAGCTGTTCCTCAAGTATACGGCGGAAATCCCCTTGCTTCTTTACCAGGTTTCCCGGACTTTTTGTGGACAGCATGACTTTGTTCCGGAAAGGGCGGATGGCTTTTCCAACGGCAATCTCACTGAGCCCCTCATTGTAAAAATAGGCCGTGTCGAAATAATTGACACCGAGTTCATGGGCGCGGGCCAGCATGAGGGAGACCTTTTCCTCCTCGACGACGCGCTTTCCCCCGACATCCGCCATGGGAAGCCGCATGCAGCCAAACCCCAGCAGGGAGATGTCTTTCCCGGTTTTTCCGAACGCACGATAACGCATGATGCACCTCCTGATGTCCGTTCTGATGAAGCCGCGACTTACATGATGAAGTCACTTTCTTTCATTATACCATGCGGCATGCCCTGAAAAAAGAAACGGAGATTCGGTCGAGGTGGTTTCACAAGCCATGCATGGCTGTACATGGGATTCTTCTGGACCCGTGAATAATCTCGTTGTTCCGAACCCTGCGCGGGTTGTCAAAAGAGGCCGGATGCATTAGAATGTAACATATTATTAACAGTTTTCCGTGGGAAAGGACAACATGCAGGTATTGAAGGATCGCATCCGCCGGGACGGCAAGGTACTGCCTGGAAACATCGTGAAGGTGGACTCCTTTCTGAACCATCAATTGGATCCGCTGCTGATGCGTGAAATCGGCAGCGAGTTTCACCGTCGTTTTTCAGGCGAGCCCGTCACACGCATCCTCACGATTGAATCATCCGGCATTGCGGCAGCCCTTATGACAGGTCTTGCCTTCGGAGTCCCCGTCGTATTCGCGAAAAAACACAAATCATCCAACATGAGCCATTCCTGCTATGCGAGTCCTGTCTATTCCTTCACGAAGAAAATATCGTATGAGGTTTCAGTATCCTCCGAATATCTGGGAATCACCGACCATGTGCTGATCATCGATGACTTCCTTGCCACCGGGAGTGCCGTGAAGGGCCTTCTGGATATTCTGCGCCAAAGCGGCGCGTCACTGGCCGGCATCGGCATCGTCATCGAAAAGACGTTTCAGGACGGCGGGCGCGATCTGCGCGAGGCCGGACTGCATGTCGAATCGCTGGCGAAGATTCGGGCTATCTCCGACACGGAAGTCCTTTTTAACGAGTCATGACTGGTTTCACGGGTTGCTAAGCGAATATCCGGTCCTTTCACTCCACAGTGGGCAAGACCGGGTTCGACTGCATAAAATAAAGAATCAGGGGGAGAGAACCATGACTTCATTCAAGAGACTGACCCTGCTGCTGTTGGCTCTCATGCTGGCTGTTTCCGTAACGGCCTGCGGCGGTGCGCCGGCTGGCGGAACAAAGGATGTCCTGACCGTCGGCTTCATCTATGTCGGCCCAATCGGCGACGGCGGATACACCTTCGCACACAATGAAGGCCGCCTTTACCTGGAAAAGGAACTCGGCAGCAAAGTGAAGACCATCTACCGTGAAAGTGTGCTGGAGAATGCCCAGGATATCGAAAAAGCCATGAACGACATGATTGCCCAAGGGGCGAAGGTCATTTTCGCCACCAGTTTCGGGTACATGAATTCCGTTGACAAAATCGCCAAGGAAAACCCGAATGTGAAGTTCTTCCATTGCTCCGGCTATATGTCCAACACGACGAACTTCGTCAACTACTTCGGCCGCATCGAACAAGCCCGGTATCTTTCCGGCATCGTGGCCGGCATGAAGACGAAGTCCAACAAGCTCGGATATGTCGGCGCATTTTCAATCCCGGAAGTTGTCCGCGGCATCAACGCCTATGCGTTGGGCGCGCAGTCCGTGAATCCCGCAGTCGTTGTCAAGGTCCGGTGGACACACACCTGGTATGATCCGGCCAAGGAGAAGGAAGCGGCTGTTTCCCTGCTGGATGAAGGCTGCGATGTCATCGCGCAGCATCAGGATACCACAAGCGCCCAAGTCGCGGCTGAGGAAAAAGGCGCATTCGCCATCGGTTACAACACGGACAGCCCGAAAGCGGCTCCGAAAGCCTACCTCACAGCCCCCATCTGGAACTGGGGCCCCTATTATGCAGCGCAGGTCAAAGCCATCCTCGACAATACCTGGAAGCCTGTGAATTATTGGGGCGGCATGAAGGACGGCATTGTCGCACTCGCTCCGCTGACGTCGCTGGTTCCGGCCGGCGCGAAAGCCAAGATTGATGCACTGACTGCCAAAATCAAGGACGGTTCCTTCAACATCTTCTCAGGCCCCATCCTGGATCAGGACGGGAAGGAGAAAATCGCCGCCGGATCCGCGGTGGACGATGCGGGTCAGCTTTCCATGGATTGGTTCGTCAAGGGAGTGGAAGGCACCATCGAGAAAAACTGAAGTCACGAAGAA
>JANYKF010000026.1 GCA_025361665.1 Clostridiaceae bacterium | reverse complement strand
CCGACTGATTCCCGGCGGCATCCACGGCGACAACCTCATACGTGTATTTTTCGCCTGTTTTGATGCCGCGGTCCGTGTACTCCGTCTTGTTGACGATGGCAATCCGCTTGCCGTCACGATACAAATGGTAGGCAACCACTCCGGTATCGTCATAGGAGCCGCTCCAGATAAGCCGGACGGCTTCGGCTGATTTGCTGCCAACCGTCATGAGGGGACTCGACGGCACTGTGCGATCGGGAGAGATGCTGCCGCAGGCAGAGGTGAAAAGCAGGCACATCGATAGAATCGATATCATCCATCTCCGTTTCATGGACCAACGCCCCCTTTCGCATCCGGGGTGCCGAAACGGATCGAAGCAACCATCCGGTCCATCAGCCGTGTGTCCGGATCCCCGTCGGACTCTGTCCCAAACAGGGAGATCACGCCGATTTCACCCTGGCGCACCCAGACGGCATCGCGCCATCGCCGGACAACCGGCGTGCGTCCCGACATATCCGAGGGATTCACTTCCAGCCGCAGGGATTCAATATCGGCAATCCATTGTCCGTCCCGAAACAGGAACTCCGTATGGACAAGCTGATAAAAAGCGGCTTCCCTTGCGGATTTCATGGTCCACCAGGCAGCAAGCCTGAGAACGGCTTCCTCCCCGTCCCTCTGTGCCTGATCCAGCTGCGTCCCGTCCGTCTGCGTCCCGTCCGTCTGCGTCCCGTTTGCCAGGGTTCCCGTGATATCCGGCATGGCTTCGGCGCGGATGTAACCTGACTTGTCTCCACCGGCAAACCGATCTACCGCCGCAAAAAGGGCGCCTTCCTCTGAAAGACCGGCCCAGCCTGCGGGTATCGACACGGTCATGCCATCGATCGGCGAAACGGGTATCAGGCGATCCTGCCAGATCTGCAGGAACAGGGCGGATGCGAGTGTGAGCGCAAGACCCGTTCCAAGGACGAGTCCTTCATATCTTGTCTTCCGATCTCCCTGGTTTCCCTTGATCAGTACGTCATGGCGCCGGATCAGCAGGATCAGCACGAGGAAGATGGCCCCTGCGGCGATGACGGAGGGAACCAGCCCGATCAGGTAATTCACCTTGAAACCCTGCCGCACGAGGGCGGCGGGCAGCAGCTGCATGATCCCGCTCAGCACCATGAGGAAAACGAGGGACACGGGAAGCCGCCATCTGGGCTGCCGGCTGAATACGGCCAATCCGAGCCAATACCCGCCCAGCCCGCCCAGACTTGCCTGAATGAGGGAGGTGATGACCATCTGCGGTGCGGCGGCCGACAAAAGGGCTCCTCCGGTCGAAGCGACGTAATCCAGATTCATCATGGCGGAAAAACCGAGTCCGATGGCGGAACCATAGAGAATGCCGTCTGTCTTTTCATTGAAGGCCTCGTGCCGCATCATCCCGTATCGCAGGGTCATCAGTTTCAGGATCTCCCGCATCGCCACCATCATGAAGAGGCCGGCATAGGCTGAAACAGACTTCGGCAATCCCGAAAACGCGTCGACAGCCGGAAGCGCTGCCAGCAAAGGCGAAAAAACACCTTTCTGGACCAGGGCTCCCAGCAGGGCCATCTTGAGAATCTGTTCCTTTGGTTCCGGTTCGACCCGATCCAGGCCGTAAAACAAAAGCATCCAGAGAACAGGCGGCAGCAGGGCGACAACTGCGGAAACGGCAATCCGGACATCCGGTTTCACCGCGGCACCGAAAAGCCGTTCAAAAAGGGTGGCCACCACAGCCACAAGAACCAGCCCGACCACAAGAAGCAGGTTGGAGAGCCAAACACCCCGCCGGTTCTGCAAATTCTTCATTCACTGCCTCCCCCACCGGAAGTTTATTCGTCTTCAAAAAAAGTCTAGTAAGGTGATCTTGGCTGTTCATCGCCTTCCCTAAAATGACTGGGTCACATCCATGATCAGCAGGGTGATGTCATCCTCCGGGGAATCCAATCCCGTGAACGCGCGCACATCGGCAAGAACCAGTTCGGAAAGGGCATCCGACTCCATATGCGCGCCATTGCGCAATACAGAAGAAAGCCGATCCAATGCGTACAGTTCCCCTGCGGCGGATCTGGCCTCCGTCACGCCGTCCGTGTAGAGCACCAGTTTATCTCCCGGAAACATCAGAAGCTGGCGGTTCTGGTATTGCGGCTTGATGAACTCGCCCATTTTGCAGATGGCCATTCCTTCCGATTCCAGCATCCGAAGCGAGCCGTCCGGGCGGATGAGGATCGGCGTTGTGTTCAGACCGCCGCTCGCATACGACAGGACCC
This sequence comes from Clostridiaceae bacterium, assembly GCA_025361665.1. Classification (GTDB taxonomy): domain Bacteria; phylum Bacillota; class Clostridia; order DSM-8532; family DSM-8532; genus JAEWSN01. Next base: position 293 of record JANYKF010000026.1, on the reverse strand, counting down.
CGGTCTCCATGTTGAAGACCCCGTAAATCAGCACCATATAGTGCTCATCCTCAAAATTGGCCGCGTTGAAACTCTCGTAGAGATGCTTGAGCACGAAGGAAGGCAAAACAACTCCCGCCCCGTGGGATTCCTCCTGCAGAGACTGGACGCCCTGGAATGCGAAAACCGTCAGCATCGCAGCCGACACGCCATGGCCGGCTACATCCCCGATGCAGATCCCGAACCGGTTCGCTTTTCCGTGGGATATGTTCCGGCGGATACCCTCAGCGGAGATTTTTACAACGTCTTCCGCA
>JANYKF010000001.1 GCA_025361665.1 Clostridiaceae bacterium | reverse complement strand
TTCCTTGGACCCGAGATGCCTATGGGCAGCTTCATCTGGGGATCCGCCATCTGCATTGACACGGTAAAGGACTACATGCAGTTCTCCATCGATCTGGCGGAAGAGCCGGAAAAGCTCCATGTCTGGGCAAGGGAAATGCTGACAGCTGCGCTGGAACAGGCAGACCGGCTGATCGACGCCGGCTGCGACCTGATCGATGTCGCCAACGATTATGCGTTCAATGCCGGCCCATTCATCTCGCCGTCCCATTTCGCGGAATTTACGACACCGTATATGAAAACACTTGTCGGACACATTCAAGGCAAGGGCGTGAAGGTCATTTTCCATTCCGATGGCAACCTGATGCCCGTTCTCGATCAGATTCTTGAAATCGCTCCCGACGTCCTGCAATCCATAGACCCGCTGGCGGGCATGGACATCGCGGAAGTAAAAAGACTCACCTATGGCAAGATGGCCCTCATGGGAAATGTCCAATGTGATTTTCTCCAGGAAGGACCGGACGAAAAAATCGCGGAATCGGCAGCGTACGCAATCCGTCATGGCAGCCCGGGCGGAGGGTATATCTACAGCTCCAGCAATACGATTTTCAAGGGATTGCCGCTCAAAAACTATATGTTCATGGTAGAGTGCCTGCACACCTCCATTATGCTCATGACAAGAAAGGAAGGCAACAGATGAAACGATCAGAATTGAACCAGATTATGCAAGAGGCGGTAGCTTTCATATGGAAGATGAATTTCCAACTTCCTCCGTTTGCTTTCTGGAGTCCGGACGACTGGAAGAGCAAGGGACATGAATACGATGAAATTCGGGACAATATGCTGGGCTGGGACATTACCGATTTTGGCGGCGGCGACTACCCGAAACTCGGTCTGCTCATGTTCACCCTTCGAAACGGAAACCTGAAGCTTCCGCAATATGTGAAACCATACGCCGAAAAGCTGCTGATTGTACAGGAAGAGCAGGTGACCCCCTTTCACTTTCATTACAAAAAAATGGAGGACATCATCAACCGGGGAGGGGGCAACCTTCTGGTCCAGGCTTATAATTCGGATTCGAAGGAAGGGTTTTCTACTTCACCGGTCGCCGTGTCCATGGATGGACGGAATTTCATCGTGGATGCAGGGGAAACGATCCGGGTGCTGCCAGGAGAGAGCATTGCGCTGCCGGCCGGACAGTACCATAAGTTCTGGGGGGAAAAGGGAACGGGAACCATTCTGCTTGGCGAAGTTTCCAAAGTGAACGATGACAATAACGACAACCGGTTTTACAGGAAAGAGGGGAGATTCCCCCAAATCGAGGAAGATTGCGAACCGTTGTATCTCTTGGGGAATGAATATCCTGCAGCGGCAGAATAGTTATGCATAGGAGAATCGGAACATGGATCGGAAGCCGAGAATCCACATGATTGGCAATACCCATTACGATCCGGTCTGGCTATGGACCTGGGATGAAGGCATGGCCTCCATCCGTTCCACTTTCCATGCCGCGCTGGACAGGATGGAAGAAGATCCAGGGTTCATATATTCCTTCAGCTGTCCGCCTGTTTTCGAGTGGATTCGTGAAGTCGATCCGGCCATGTGCGAACAGATTCGGAACAAGGTCCATGAAGGCCGATGGCATCTGGTGGAAGGCTGGTGGCTGCAGCCGGATTGCAGCGCGGCGGCAGGGGAGAGCTATGTCCGCCAGGGGCTTTATGGGCAGCGCTACCTTCAGGAGCATTTCGGCCGCAGATCCCGAACGGCGTTCAACATAGACAGTTTCGGCCATAGTGCCATGCTGCCTCAAATCCTCGCCAAGTCCGGCATTGCGTATTACGTGCTGGGAAGGCCTTCTCCCACGGAGAAGAAATTGCCGGGCCCATTGTTCCGTTGGGAGAGCCCGGATGGAAGTTCTGTTCTTGCCTATCGCTGCTCCGATGAGGGAGCAGGCATGTATTCACAGGATGTGGAGAAGGACATCCGGGAGGCCGCATCGAATCTGGGAAAATTCAATCATGACCTGATGGTTGTCTATGGCGTCACGAACCATGGCGGTGCGCCGACGAAGCAGGCCATCGGGCAGATCAACCGGCAAATCGCAGACAAAAGCAAAGCGTATGACGTGTTGTTCAGCACCACGGATACCTTTTTCAGCGAACAGGACGCCTCGTGTCTGCCGACAGTCCGGGAAGAGCTCATGGTGAACTTCTTCGGGACGTTCAGCAACCACCCCGAAGTGAAAAAGAACAACCGGATGGGTGAATATGCCCTGTTGAATGCCGAAAAGGCGGCACTTCTGAGGAAAAGGCTGCAAGGTCGTGCGTACCCGGCGGAAAAACTGACAAGTGCCTGGAAGGACCTTCTCTTCAACCAGTTCCACGACATCCTCGGCGGGGCCTGCATCCAAACTGCCTATGGTGACGCCCGCAACCTGCACGGCAGAGTACTCCAGACGGCGAATGAGATTGTCCACTATGGCATCCAGTCCCTGACACGGGAGATAGATCTGTTCAATTCCGATTATCCGGGTGTTGCATGGAATATCGTGGCATGGAATCTGAACACCTTCGACGTGGAAGGTCCTGTGGAAGCGGAAGTCCAGTGGGCATGGGAATTCGGCTGGTATCGCGGCCCCATCCGCATCACGGATGCGCAGGGGGTGGATGTGCCCTGCCAGGTTATCCGGGAGTATTCCGTCATACCAGGGTTCCGTGAAAGGTTTGTTTTTCAGGCGGCCATCCCGTCCATGGGATACAAGTCATTCCTGGTTCATCAGGAGGCGTCGCGGGATGAAAGCGCCCGAACGTTGGCTGCGCGGGAGTACGCCATGGAAAATGACCGCTTCATGATGAACATATGCAAGGAAACCGGGTGCATTGCCTCCCTGTTCGACAAGAAAACCGGCGCG
>JANYKF010000343.1 GCA_025361665.1 Clostridiaceae bacterium | reverse complement strand
CAACTCATCATGGCACAGTAAGCCATGATGTGAGTGCGGGCCAAGGCAACTTTCGACGATTCGTTGTCATGGTGTCCGTGTGCCGGTATAATGAATGTGCCCAGCATCATCTTGGTATTCTCAACTCTAGGAAGGGGGGGTTCATCATGTCTGGAACCATTGTCATCGGAACCCAGTGGGGGGATGAGGGAAAAGGCAAGTACATTGATATTCTGGCAGAGAATGCGGATGTCATCGTCCGTTTTTCGGGAGGCAACAATGCCGGCCACACGATCGTCCACAACGGCGAGAAGTTTGCCCTTCATCTGCTTCCATCCGGCATTTTGCGCAGGAACACCACCTGCGTGATTGCGAACGGCGTGGTGGTGGACCCCGCCGTCCTGCTCATGGAACTCGACCGGCTGGCCTCGCGTCACGTGGAACCCGCGACGCTCGTCATCAGCGATCGTGCCCATGTGATCATGCCCTGGCACAGGGAACTTGATGTCCTCCAGGAGAAATCCCGCGGGGCCAACGGCCTCGGCACCACCAAGCGGGGCATCGGACCGGCCTATTCGGACAAGGCGGAGCGCAGCGGCATCCGCATGTGCGATCTGATGGAGCCGGATACGTTCCGTTCCCGCGTCCTGGCTGCCCTTGAAATCAAGAATCCCATCATCGAGAAAGTGTACGGCGGCAAGCCGATCGCCGCAGAGGAAGTGATAGCGGAGTATCTCGGATATGCCGAACGCATCCGCCCGATGGTAAAGGATGTGCATGCACTGATCCATGAAGCGCTCGAGGCCGGCAAAAAAGTCTTGTTCGAGGGTGCCCAGGCCACATTCCTCGATATCGACTTCGGCACATACCCGTATGTCACATCCAGCAACCCCATCGCAGGCGGTGTCTGTACGGGTGCCGGTGTCGGCCCGCGCCAGATCGGTGAAGTGCTCGGGGTCCTGAAGGCTTACACGAGCCGTGTTGGCGAGGGCCCGTTTCCGACGGAACTGCGCAACGCCATTGGCGATACCATCCGGGAACTCGGGCATGAATATGGTACAACGACCGGCCGTCCACGCCGCTGCGGCTGGCTGGACGCGGCGATGCTGCGGTATGCCTCGCGTGTCAACGGATTGACGGGCTTGTGCATGAACCACCTTGACACGATCGGGAAGCTGCCAGAAATCAAGCTATGTACCGGCTACACGCTCGATGGCGATCCGATTTCCCATTATCCCGCCAGCCTGAAGGTGTTGGCGCGCTGCGTCCCCGTGTTTGAAACCTTCTCCAGCTGGTCGGATGTCGACATTTCCGCCACCCGCCGGTTCGAGGACCTGCCCGAAGCGGCACGCGCGTATGTAACCCGGATCGAGGAAGTGGTTGGCGTGCCGGTCCGCTATCTTGGCGTCGGAGCAGAACGGGAACAGACGATCCTCCGCTGACGCATCCGCAGACGCGTCCCCTGACGCACCCACGATGGATCAAACACCCCGCAGAAAAGCTCGCGGGGTGTTTTTCGTTTCGCTGTTGCCATGAAGGGGTAATGCAGAAATTGGATGGAAATCCAGAAGGATGAGGGCACTCTTCGAAAGGATGGTTGGTTATGGGAAAGAAACAGGCAGTCGCGTATTTTTGCATGGAATATGCCCTCGACAACCGTTTGCAGACCTATGCGGGCGGACTCGGCATCCTTGCGGGAGATTATATGAAAGGCGCGGCAGACGCGAAAACAGGGCTTGTCGGCCTGGGCATCCGCTGGAAACAGGGATACGGGGAGCAGGTCATCGACCCGAGAACCAAACGGCCGTACGATGCATACGGGATGAATCCGATGATCGGCATGGAAGATACCGGTATCCGGGTTCCCGTAAAAATCAAGGGACGGGATGTCATCGTCATGGCCTGGAAGGTGACTGATTTCGGGGTTGACAACCTGTATCTGCTGGACACGGATATTGCTGAAAATGACGGGGAAGCGCGCTGGATCACCGGGCAGCTGTATGGCTGGTTCGGTGAGGAGCGCGTAGCCCAGGAAATGGTGCTGGGCATTGGCGGCGTGCGGGTGCTGCGCGCACTCGGGCTTCATCCCGACGTGTATCATTTCAATGAAGGGCACGCCCTGCTTGCCGCGTTTGAGCTGATGCACGAGAAACAGGAGGCGGGTGCGACCTTTGAAGAGGCGCGTGCGAAGACCCGCCAGCAAATCGTCTTCACAACCCACACCCCGGTCATCGAGGGCAACGAGGCGCATCCGATCGAGCGTCTGTCCTACATGGGCGCCAATCTCGGCCTGACGAAGTCCCAGCTCAAATCCATCGGGGGAAACCCTTTCAACATGACAGTCGGAGCATTGAGGCTTTCGCGCGTGGCCAATGCTGTCTCTTCCCTCCATGCGGAAACGGCGAACATGATGTGGGCTGATGTGAAAGACCGATGCGATATCATCGGCATCACCAATGCCATCCATCTTCCCACCTGGGTGGACGAAAAAATGCTGGATCTGGCCGATGCATATGATGGCGGCTGGAATTCAGCCACTGCCTTATGGGAGCGGCATACCGGCAACAAAAAGAAACTGCTGAAGTTCATCCGGGAAAGGACGGGGGTAAAGCTCGATCCGGATGTCCTGCTGATCGGTTTCGCCAGACGGGCCGTGCCATACAAAAGGTCTGACTTCATTTTCACGGATAAGAAATTCATTGCCCCCCTGCTTCAAAAAGGGAAACTGCAAATCGCGTTTTCCGGGAAAGCGCACCCGCTTGATGATATCGGCAAGAAGCTGGTGGCGGAAATTGTCAGGATGGCGGCCGACTATCCCGGGTCCGTGGTATTCCTTGAAAACTACGACATGGAGATTGGACAGATGCTGACCCGCGGTTCGGACGTTTGGCTGAATAATCCCCGCCGCCCGAAGGAAGCATCCGGAACGTCCGGCATGAAGGCCTCCATGAATGGGGTGCTCAACCTGTCGATTCTCGACGGATGGTGGCCTGAGGCCTGCATTCATGGGGTGAATGGGTGGCAGTTCGGAGACGGGTTCGAAAGCAAGGACCCGGAGGAACTCGACAAGCATGATTTCAAGGCGCTGAAGAAAGTGCTCCGGGACGAAGTGTTGCCGACTTATTATGAACAGCGGGAACAATGGATCCGGATGATGGCGGAATCCATCCGCACCACCAGGGAGCCTTTCGCGATGAAGCGCATGCTTGCGGAATATGAAGGGAAAATGTACCGGAAGGTGTGACGGAAAGGAAGAATGCGTGGAACGATCACCGGATGGCAGAAGGGCAGAGGAAGGCCAGAAGGAAAGGAGGTGGCATGGAAGAAGACAATTGGAGCCGGTTTGAGGCAACATGCAGGCAGTGCCGGAAATGCCCCTTGTGCGAGACGCGTACGCAAGTCGTGATCGGAAGGGGAGAACCGCACCGTGTTCCGGTGCTGCTGGTGGGCGAAGGCCCCGGCGAACAGGAGGATTTGCAGGGAAAGGCGTTTGTCGGAAGGGCCGGCCAGCTGCTGGACCTGCTGCTGGAATCCCTTCGGTTCGAACCGACCGACTGGTATATTGCGAACATCGTCAAGTGTCGTCCGCCGGGAAACCGGGAGCCCTCCGACGAGGAAGCCGCCGCCTGCCTGCCCTGGCTGCGATGGCAAGTGAAGACGCTTCGGCCGGCCATTCTGGTCTGCCTGGGCCGCACAGCCGCACGGCATCTTGTCGACAAGGACATCCGGATTACGGCCGCCCGGGGGCAATGGGTGGAAAGACAGGGTTTCCTGATCCTGCCGACTTGGCATCCGGCCGCTGTTCTGAGGGATCCCGCAAAAAAATCAGATTTATGGCTGGATATGGAAAAAGTCAGGCTGAAGCTGGATGAACTGCGCAGGGAAGGGAAGTACGTCTAGCCGATCGGGCAAGAGCTCCCATCCCACTCGTCAGTGCCGGCTGGAAAACGAAAAACTTCCCATCCCACTCGTCAGCGCCGGCTAAAGGTTTATTATGGTGATTTCAGGTCTGGCACCCAAACGCAAGGGGAACATGACATTTCCGATTCCCCGCGTCAGGTAAACCGGAATCCCATTCACCCGATGCAAACCACGGCGGACACCGGTGCGGCCGAGGGGTTCCCTGCGGAACAAGTGGAATTCCAGACCGAACGGCATCCAGATTTGTCCGCCATGAAAATGGCCGGCCACGGCGAAGTCGGCGTACCCCTCGGACAGTTCGGCGATGCGCTGCGGGTTGTGGGTGAAAACAAGGTGAAAAGCAAATTCTTCGATCGCCGCTTCACCAGGCATCCGGGTCGGAGCCTGCACATGAGGGAGATCAGCAAGGGCCGTCAGCTTTATCGGAGCCTGTGTGTGCGGCAGATCGTCGAGGGCCGTCAGCTTTATCGGAGCCTGTGCGTGCGGCAGATCGTCGAGGGCCGTCAGCATCAACCGCTGGGTCCCTTTTACGAAGAGAAACTGTTCGTCCGACACCAGCCGGATTCCTTCCTTGAGCAGCGCCAGCGTGAAAGCTTCTCTTGAGCCGGCGTTCTTCGCAAAAAACTTGTCATCATGGTTCCCGGGCACGGCAAAGGCGGGAATCCCTCCCGCACAGCGGCCAAGCCACGCGGCGGCCTTCACGACATGGTCCGGCTTGTCCAGCGCGTCACCGAGAAACAGGAACAGATCCGGCTTTTCCCGCTCCATGACATCTTTGGCGGCATCGGGTGAAATGCGGCAGAAAGACGGATGAAGATCCGATATCACGGCCAGCTTCATGCCAATCCGGTTGGAGACCGTGATGTGTTCCACCTTGAGCCAGCCGGCTTCCAGCCTCATATAGAGAAACAGGACGGCCACCGCCGCCAGCAAAAACCAAAACGTCATGCATACAGCGTAGCACAGGAGGATACTCATGAAAAGAGCCATTCTCATCGTACTGGACAGCGTGGGCATCGGAGAGCTGCCGGATGCCGCCAAATACGGCGATGCGGGCAGCCACACCCTGGACAACATCGCGAAGGCGCTGCCGGGGTTTTCCCTTCCGGGTCTGGAGGAGCTGGG
>JANYKF010000474.1 GCA_025361665.1 Clostridiaceae bacterium | reverse complement strand
AGGCCGAATTGCGCCGCATAGGTGATGGCCTTCATCATGACGGAAGCGCTGACGACGGGGCGGCCGTCATCGGAAACCGCGACAATGCCGGCTTCCTTCATGGTGCCCATTTCCGACAATTCCACGCCCTCGAGCCCCTTGGTGACGGAGCCGATGGGATGCACCCGGACAACCCCTTCACGAGCGGCTTTCTCCACGATGTAGCGCACGACGGTCTTGTCGTCGGCGACCGGCTTCGTGTTGGGCATGCAGGCGATGTCCGTGAAACCGCCCGCTGCCGCGGACCGTGTCCCTGTCCGGATGTCTTCCCGGTATTCCTGGCCCGGGTCGCGCAGATGGCAGTGGGCATCCACCAGACCGGGAAGCAGATGCAGCCCGGCGGCGTCCAGGATATTCAGCCCGGATTCTGAAAAGATCGTTTCCGCGGACAGGGCGGAAAAAGTGCGGGTATCCCCGGCATCATGACAAGGAGCTTCCGCTGGATGCCGTATCCCCGCGTCGGCCGTCATGCGCGCTTCCGCTTCTTCCCGGCCGATATGGGGCGCCACGACCGCAATCCTGCCGCCCAGCACCAGCACATCCGCTTGATAAGTGGGTTTGCCTGCTTCGGCAATGGTTCCGTTTTGCATCAGAATGTTCAATGTTCCTCCCTCCCCGTCAACAGGTACAGAATGGCCATGCGCACGGCAACACCGTTCGTGACTTGTGTATCGATGACGGACTGCGGCCCGTCCGCCATCACCGTCGGAATTTCCACCCCGCGGTTCATGGGACCCGGATGCATCCAGATTGCACCGGGCTTCGCGCCCGAGGCATTCCCCGGGTTGAGCCCGAAGAAACGGGCATACTCGGCCGCCGAAGGAAACAGCGCCTTTTTCTGCCGTTCCATCTGCACGCGCAGCGCCATGATGACATCGGCGCCAGCCACGGCTTCTTCGACGGAACCGCATACCGTGGCACCCATCAGGCTGATTCCCGGTGCCATGAGCGTGGTTGGCCCGTATACCCGCACGGCGGCACCCATCTTCGTCAGGCACAGGATATTGCTGCGTGCCACGCGGCTGTGCAGGATATCGCCGATGATGGCCACTTCCAGCCCTTTCGCCGTCCCGAACGCTTCCCTCATCGTGAACAGATCCAGCAGGGCCTGCGTGGGATGCTCATGCATGCCGTCGCCGGCATTGATGACGGAGGCCTTCACATTCTTTGCCAGGTGATGCGGCGCGCCTGAGGAAGAATGGCGGATGACGATCATATCCGTGCCCATCACGTCCAGCGTGCGGCCCGTATCAACGAGGGTCTCCCCCTTCGCCACGCTGCTTGAAGCCACAGCCACATTCACAGCCTGGGCCCCAAGGTACTTTGAAGCCAGTTCGAAGGAAACACGCGTGCGGGTGCTGTTCTCATAAAACAGCGTCATGACGGTCCTTCCCTGCAGATAGTTTGATTTCTTCATGCCGCTGGTGACGATTTTCTTCATGTCGACCGCCGTGTCGAGAATCAGGCTGATTTCCTCAGTCGTGAGATCCCCGATGCCAAGCAGGTCTTTGGATCGAAGCTTCATGTATCCACCTCCAACCGGTTGCTGCCGAAAGTACGATGGCCGGAACCATTTGCCGGTGCTTTCCCCGGACCCTGTGCCGACAGCTCCCGGAAATTGCATAAAAAAAAGGAAAGACTTGCGTCTTGCCATTTTGCAAACAGGAATGCCTTGATCGATTCTGGAGAAACGGAATCCGGAAAATGCAATTCGGGACGGACCCGAGGGGTATCTGCCACACCGGCATGGTTCATGCTTCGCATTGCCTGCTGCATCGTCTGTTTCCTTTCCTCGCGATTGATCTTGAGTATCGTACCACGGAATGCTGCTAAGATCAATAGCCGCACGATCGAAATTTACTGGAATGCAGGTTTCGTTTCGTGTTCCTGCATTTTATATGCAGCATCATTCCGAATCCGGATTCTGCCCGCCATTAACGGATAACCACGGTGCCGGCCGTGGGAATCACCTCGATCCACAGTTGGCCGGGATTGAGCAGCAGCGGCGATCCGTCCTCGAACGCATAAGCGGTTTGGGCATCCCGGGCTGTCTTTTTCCAGGTGATGGCCCTTGATTTTCCTCCCGTGACGAACCACCCTTTTCCCGAACCGACCGTTTTGACATTTATGCGGAATTTGTCATCGCCTGCGATGGATGCGGATGGGACGATCTGGAAGAGGATGTTCCGCGGAGTGACCTGAAGCCCCGTATTCCGCTCCATTTGCGGTTTTCCGTTGCGGATGCGCTCATACAGGCCGGTTCGCCCGTTGTACGAATATCCGGCAGTGAAACCGTTTCCAAAGGTAAGCGCGATGCTGGTTGCCGCCTCTCCGGAAAAAGGAGCCAGGAAGGTCTCGGAATAATGGAATGGGAATGCAACCTTCGGATCCATGTGGTATTTCAGCCTGTCAATCGCCGCTTCCACCCGTGCCTTTGAAGTGAAGGAGTCTTGCCAGTTGTTCCGGTTGCTGTCCGTATCCCAGAAAGCGTCTCCATTCACAAGGCCGTTGATGTTCTGGATGTGCAGTTTTGATATGTCCCGCTGCGCTTGCGGACTCCATCCGTAATGGGTGTAAATCGCGTCATGCTCCATGGCCCAGTCAAGGAAGTAATGACGGGAACTGCGGACAGGTCCGATCATCTCAGGCATGGTTCCCCAGAAAAGCGCCATGTACCGGGTGATTCTATATTCAGTCAGCACTTCGTATACAATCTGGGCCTGGCGGATGCCTGCCTGCGGCAGCGGCCGGTTCCCCTCGTTGTCAATCATCACGGCCACGGGCCGCAGGGCCGGGTCGGGAAGGATGAACGCGGCGTCCTGCATCGGATCGATGCTTGGAACCGGCATCGGTTCGGCTGCCGGGGCAGGCGAAGGCTCGGGGATCGGGGTCGGGGTCTCTGCGATGACGGATGCGGTCGGAATAGGAACGGATGCGGACGTCGGCGGCGTGG
>JANYKF010000438.1 GCA_025361665.1 Clostridiaceae bacterium | reverse complement strand
TGCGGACACCCATGAAATGGTTCATGCCTGGCTGAGCGGAAACCATGCACGCGGTCTGGAACTGCAGCTCAAAACCGTTCCCCTGGTGGAGGCACTGTTCTGTGAAGTCAATCCGATCCCCGTCAAGCAAGCCATGAACCGCCTGGGCATGAACGTCGGGGTCTGCCGCATGCCGCTGATTGAAATGAGTGAAAGCGGCAAAGCCGTTTTGGAAAAAGCCATGCGGCAATATGGGCTGGTTTGAACACGTCAAATGGTCTGACTAATCGACTGGTTTGAATGCATCGACTGGCTTGAACGAATTGCCGGGGAGGAACGCACCATGTTGAGAATCATGCTGATAGGATGCAACGGACGAATGGGACAGGCCATCACGCTTGCCGCCTCGGAACAGGCGGACCTGGTCGTCGTCGCGGGTGTCGACATCCATTCCGCCGCACCCGGTCCCTACCCCGTATACCCGAATCCCTTGCTTGTTCTGGAAGATGCGGACGTCATCATCGACTTCTCCCATCCTTCGGGTCTGGCCGATGCGCTGCAGTGCGCGGAGAGCAGGCAAATGCCCATCGTCATGGCCACAACGGGACTTGACGCGGCGCAGCTCGGATTGCTGGAAAAGGCGTCAGTCCAGACGGCCGTCCTGCGTTCCGCCAACATGTCCGTGGGTGTGAACCTGATGATCGGGCTGGTTCAAAAAGCTGCCCGTGCATTATATCGGGATTTCGACATCGAAATCATCGAGAAGCACCACAACCAGAAACTGGATGCCCCGAGCGGAACGGCCCTGGCCATCGCCGACGCCATCAATGCCGCTGTGGACCCCATGAAAATGGATTATGTCCATGACAGGCATGACAGATCAGCGAAAAGGACCCATCATGAAATCGGCATTCATGCCGTTCGCGGAGGCACGATCGCCGGCGAGCACACGGTCTTGTTTGCCGGTCGGGATGAACTGCTGGAAATCAAGCACACGGCCATATCCCGTTCCATTTTTGCCGAGGGGGCGCTTGCCGCCGCACGTTTCCTTGCCGGAAAGGCACCGGGCTTCTATACGATGCGGGATCTGTTTCCGGAATGAATGCCCGCTTATTCCTCGGGAGCCTGTCAAACACGCTCCGGATCCTTGAAAGCAATACAACACAGCCCCTTCATCCGTAAAGACTTTCAGGCAAAGCCTTGTTTTGCGGATGAAGGGGCTGTTATTTGTCTTGTTTCAAGATACTGATTGCCGCACTGTTATTTTTTGGCTTGTTCCGTTTCGGATTCATCCGCAGAAACATCTTTCGGCGTCATCACCTTGTCCATCGCCGGATTCAGGATGAAGCTGAAAATCAGGCCGGGCAGGGTAAGTCCAAGCAGGAAATGGTACACGTATACGACGAAATAGGCGATGGGGTTGTTGAACAGCGCGGCCAGCAGGAACGGACCATAGGAGAGCAGGATGCAAAGGACCAGTACGAGCAGGTTCGGGAGAAAACGGCCCGCAGCCATCAGGAAGGCATTCCTGTAAAGGTTCTTCAAGGTGAGATCGTAGCGGATCATCATCGGGTAGATGTACATGCTGACCATCATGAAGACGATGAAAGCCAGCACAAGCAGGTAATTCGCCACCAGGAGCCAGGCGCCGGCCTGCGCCATCATGCGCGGGTACATGTAGATGTCCAGCATGGCCAGGATGAAGACGAAGAGATTGATGAAAGTGACGGCAAGCCCCTGCTTCATATTCTCTTTCATTTTTTCCTTGAAATCGCCCCATAGGAATACGGGGACCTCATAGGAATAATTTCGCAGGAGATAGTGCATGCCTGCCTGTCCGGGGCCGAAGGCCACGATGGGGATGGACAGGAATATCATGCCGAGGGGCAGATATCCGACCAGCAGATAAGCCAGCGCATTCCCGTCCGTGGCATTGGTCAGCGCGGTGGGCTGCAGCAGCTGCATATAGTAAATGGAAAAAAAGACCATAAACAGCAAGGCCGGCAGATTGAACAGTCCGACCAGCATGTTCAGGTTCATGAGCTTCCATATCTTGCCCAGCAGGACGTCAAAGAACACGCGGATGCGGGAACGGTCTTCCTCATACTCATCGGCTGTCATGGAGAAAAGTTTCTCCGAGGCGGCGGAATCCACGGCGGTCTGCTGATTCGCATACGTGCGGGTACCCACGACATAAGGCTGTCCGGCGGGAGGCGAGGATGCGCCGAAATCCAGACGCTCTTCCACATCCGCGTCTTCGGTATCCCTGTCCTCGGCGAATTCGCGTTCCCAGGGAAGTTTGTTGAGCCTAATTGGCGTATCGGTCACAGGACGTGCCACATCGCTTTTTCCGGTTGTGACGTCCCCCGGTTTCGTATTATCCTGCATGCGCTGCTCCTCACTTCGGGTTTCGGGAAGTCTTCGACACCCATTGTAGCAGATGCGGACGATCCTCTGCAAGCGGTTGCAATGCGGTGTGCTGCAACGCGGTGGCGATGCAGGAACGCACGACATTCGGTATTGACACGTCAGGATGCAGCCTGTATAATAAGCCTTGCTGTTGTGGATTTGCCGAAAATGTGCCAATCAGCGGCTTTCACCCTCATCATCCTCCCTTTCGGGCGATCGTGGTGGAACTGGCAGACACGTGCGTTTGAGGGGCGCATGCGAGAGCATGCGGGTTCGATTCCCGCCGATCGCACCACGAAGCACCCGCTTGCAAGAGCGGGTGCTTTGTTTTTCAGGAAAATGCCATTTGCCCCTCGTCGTGAACCATTGAAAATGATGACATTCACAACCAGGAGGTTTCATGAAAAAGCGTGTTCATCCGGCAAAAGTCGTCATTCTGATCCTTCTCGGGCTTGTCGTGCTGTTCGTCGGCGGTTTCATCCTCTGGGCCCAGGGGGCTTATCCGGCCGATGATACCGCCCTTTTGGCCATGGCCGGCACGGCCGAGGCAAAAGTGACGGACAAGGGTGCCTATGTGTTTTTCGACCCGATCCCCGCATCAGGGGCAAACGGGAAAGGAAAGAGCGGCCTCATCTTCTATCCCGGCGGCAAAGTGAAACCTGAGGCCTATGCCCCGCTTCTCCTGCAGATCGCTGCCTCCGGCCATCCGGTCGTCCTTTGCCGGATGCCCCTGAATCTGGCGGTCTTCAAAAGCAGTGCCGCTGCGAACGTCTTCGCCATGCGTTCCGATACTCGGTGGGCCATCGGGGGTCATTCCCTCGGGGGCAGCATGGCCGCTTTCTACGCCTACAAGCACCCGGATGCTGTCGCAGGGCTTGTCCTGCTGGGATCGTATCCTGCGCAGGGCAATAGTTTCGCTTCTTCCACCCTCCCAGTCCTTTCCGTTTTCGGATCGTTGGACATGGGAATCGATAAAATCAGACAGTACAAGCCTCTCCTTCCGTCCTCGACCCATTATGTGGAGCTCGAGGGCGGGAATCACGCGCAATTCGGCAACTACGGTTTCCAGGCGGGAGACGGAACCGCCACAATTCCGCGCCTCAGTCAGCAGAACCTGGCGCTGAAGGCCATCGTGGATTTTCTGGAGGGCCTGCCCGAGCAATAAGAAACGTGGTCCTCACATGGGGTTCGAGCATACGAACGATGCGGCAAACGCATCATCATGCAAATGGGGATAAAGGCGATATACCCGATCAATCTCCTGCATCTGGCCCGGTGACAATGTCTCCTTTTCATTGAGGCACCAGGTGCCTTCCAGGAGACCCTGCCGCCGCAGCACCTCGTGGAGGCCGGCAATGCATCCCGCAAAACCGTTGGCCGCATCGAAGAAAGCCGCATTCGCATCCGTCACTTCCAACGCGCGCGCAAGCATCTCCGATGGAATCATTTCATTCCGTAAAATCCGTTTCAGCTCCGCGAACAGGTCAACCGCCGTTTTCGTCCATACGGCCCAATGCCCGAGCAGACCCCCGACAAATCGTTTTTCGCATGTCTTTCCGTTTTCGTGGAACCGATATGGCGTGAGGAGATCCAAAACGATATTGTCGTCATTTCCCGTATACAGCGCGATTTTTTCCGTTCTTGAGGAGAACGCGGCCGCCCGGACAACATCCAGCGTCTGATACCGGTTGAAGGGCGCGGTCTTGATGGCCACCACATTGTCGATTTCACAGCATTTCACCCAGTAGTCGTAGGAGAACACCCGTCCTCCGACGGAAGGCTGCAGATAAAACCCAATGACGGGAAGAATGCCCGCCACTTCCGCAGTTCGTTCCAGCAGCTCTGCCTCGCTGATCCGGCCAAGCCCTCCCGGGCTCAGCAGCACGGCATCATACCCGAACAAGAGCGCCTTTTCCGCTTCCCTGACCGCCTGAGCGGCCGGTCCGCACACACCGGCCACTTTGACAATCGTCTTCCCCATTTTGCGCTCAAACGCATCCGCTTCTTCGGCAGCGATCCGCAGGACCGGCTCGAACAAACCGATTTCCGGCTTCCGGATCTCGAATTGCGTCGTATGGACGCCAACGGCAACACCGTCGGCTCCGGCGGCAAGGTAATACCGTGTCAACCGACGCTGCCGTTTCTCATCCAGTTTCCTGTCCGCTCCCAATGCGAGGGGATGTGCGGGAATGAAAGCCCCCTCCGCCAGGATGGTCAATGCGATATGGTGCCGATCCATCAGAACGTGCCCTTCCTCTCCTCGAAATGCGTTGGTTTTCCCAACGCGCGCCCGCCCTGCAGGATCCATTCCGCCTGCAGGCGAAGCATGGTGTGCAGGGATAAGGATGGATACCCGAATGCTTCCATCGCCTTGGCGGCATTGCTCAAATAGGCGCTGCCCGATTCCTCTCCTGCGAATGTGGGTTCGATGCCCAGCAGGTCGCCAAGGGTCATGGCCGCCTGCCGGATGGAAACCGTCTCCGGACCGGTGATGTTCATTTTCATGGCTGGGCTCCGCGCCAGCAGCAAGGCCCGCAGCGCCATTTCATTCGCATCTCCTTGCCAGATGCAATTGAAGCAGGGCGTGGAAACCTGGATCGGATTGCCAGCCATGATGTTCGTCGCAATGTCGTGAAGAACGCCATACCGCAAATCCACGGCGTAGTTCAGGCGATACAGGAAAACAGGCGTCCCATGGATCCGCGACCCGTATTCGAACATGCGCTCGCGGCCGAGGCACGACATCCCGTATTCGCCGACGGGTCCCGGCGCGGTTTCTTCCGTGGCACCCGCGGAATGGACCGGCACCATCGGATATACATTGCCAGAAGAAAAAACCACAATCCGCGATTTCCGATACCGCTTTGCGACCAGGGAGGGAAGCCATGTGTTCATGGCCCATGTCAGCGCCTCCTGCCCGCCCGTTCCGAATTTCCGCCCGGCCATGAAAATGATGTTCGCGGCATCCGGCAACGATTCCAGCGCGCCATCTTCCAGCAGATCGGCCGAGATGGTCTCGATCCGGTTCTCCCGCATCAGTTTGACCGCGAACGGGTCCGTGAAGCGGGATACGGCGATGACCTGTTTGTCCCCTGAGGACAAGGCAATGGCCCGCTTTGCCAGAAGCGCCAGGGTGGGTCCCATTTTCCCGCCGGCACCGAGGATCAGGATATCTCCCTCGATGCCGGCCATATCCTCGACAAGCCTTCGGGAAGGCTCAGTCAGCAACCCGTCGAGTTGTTCTTCCGTCCACATGAAGCTTTCCTTTCCGTTGTCGGCCGGCGGGCACCGCATGCACTCTCATTCAATATGCGGCAAGAAACGCCTTTTCAATTGCATTCCGCCTCAAGCGGTCCCGCCAGTTCCTTGATGAAGAACAGCTTGCCCGGCAGCGTCGGCATAAAGGTGGACGGGATCCACATGTCGGGTCCATACCGCAGCGTGGTCCAAAGGGACATGCCCTGCCATTGCATCCCTCTCCCGAGGGCTCCGTCGCAGCCTCCGATGATCCGGTCCGACCGGAGGAACAGCCCGGGACCGATCGTGTTGGCCCTGCAGGGCACGAGCGTTGTGCGGCTCTTGAAGCTGGTGATCGCGTTCTGCTCGATCGTGAGCGGATGGAGCAGGGCGCCGGTGCGATACGGCTGCTTTTTCCATTCATCGACGGAGGTGAATTCCGCGGCGAAATGAGGTTCCCAAAATGCGATATGGCACATCCTTCCGATTCCGAATACCGTAACGAGTCTTGCCCCCTCCGCCTTCAGCTTTGCGATCTTCTCCGGGTACGTCGGAAGGTTGTACCGGGTTGCGAAGTTCCGCTGACCCTCGGGAACGGTCAGGCTGCCCAGAGGGCCGTAAAAGGCCTGCTGCATTGCATTCTGGAATGCGGCCGGATTGTCCGCGTCCAGCGTGTTGCCTTCCGCGTCGCTCCACTCGTCCATGTTGAATCCGTAAACATGAGCGCAGCCAACCTGCCACTCCTTCAGGAAATAGACTGCCCAGCGATACATGCCCATGGGGCCGACCGGCAGGATGAGTGCGAGTTTTTCCCCCTTGTCGCGGGCATTCCGTATTTCAAGGGCGATTTCATGTCCCAGCATCATGTCGAAATCATGAATGCTGTCGCAGGCTACCGGCATGAAGTCCTTGTTCCAGAAATCCTGGCGCTCCAGGATGGTCTCCGGTTGATGAGCGCAGCATTGATCGATTTTTTCCATATCCCATCCGGCCGGGTAGAATCCTTCCAGCAATGAGCCCTTCACCGTATCGAGAAAATCCATGATCGCATCCTCCTGCTATTTTCGTTGTGTCACAACTTCCCGTGATGGTTCCGTACCCGGAGCAGTCCCATGCCTGTGACGGTTCCATACCCGTGACGGGCGGTTCCGATCATGGCAAATGCCTTGCCGTGCTGATCCGCGGCCAGGTCTCGCATCTCCGGAAACATTCCGCATAGGCCGACCCGCTTTGCAGACCTCTGAATTTGGACACTGTCCTGACAAAATCGAGAAAATCGATGCCGTCATGTTCGAGCATCCACTTGATCTGGCTCTGGTGGCAATGAAGGGCCTGCAGCTTGATTTCGACTGTTTCCGAGATGTCCACGTATTCCGTCGGCAGAAAATTGACCCCTGCCAGGGTATCCATGTAATAAATGGGTGGTATTTTACCAAATGAAGGATTTTCAGTGAACAGGTGCGGAACGCTGGAAGAAAAACTCGCATTGAAGACCAGTTTTCCGGTCTCCACATGATCCCGCATGTAGTCGTCCGGTCCATGGGTGATGAGGATGTCCGGTTTCACACGCCGGATCAGGTCAATCAGCGCACGGACGGCAGCGGGATTGCCCGAATCCACTTCAAGGTCCGGAACATCCAGATTGAAGATCTCCGTCGCTCCGATGATTGCCCCGGATTCCACGGCTTCCCTTGTCCTGATGATTCTCAGTTCTTCGGGCATGATGACGGCATGCCCCTTGTTTCCATTCGCCACATGGCACATGAATACATGATGCCCTTGCCGGACGAACTTGGCCAACGTTCCTCCGCACCCTATTTCCAAATCGTCGGGGTGGCAACCTACTGCCAGTATGTTCATGATTTCCGCACCCTGCCTTCCTGTTTTTTATCGTCTGGTCAGATCTTGTGATCATCTTTGGCAGCCATGTCTTCATGGACAACCTTTCCCCCGATCATCGTCATCCTGATATTGACATCCCCATCAAATACGACCATGTCGGCCTCCATTCCCGGAGCGATACAGCCCCTGATCCTACCCATGCCGAGGATGGCGGCCGGAGTGGATGTCATCATCCTGATAGCCTGCATGAGCGGGATGCCGGCCATTTTCACCATGGTTCTCACAAGCCTGTCCGTCGTGGCCACGCTTCCTGCGAAAACACTTCGATCCGGCAGTTTTGCCACCCCGTCCTCCACGATGACCCTCATGCCGTCGCGCAAGCTGCCGATGATGCTCTCTCCTTCCGGCATGCCCGCCGCCCTCATGGAATCCGTGACCAGCGCGGTCTTTCCCGGTCCCTTGATCCTGCAGATCAACTGAAGGAGACTTGGCGGGAGATGAACGCCGTCCGCGATGATTTCAACCGTAGCTTCCTCAAGGAGGAAAGCGCTTTCAATGACGCCCGCATACCGGTACGCATTGATTCTCCTGACGCCGGACATGGCGGAATACAGATGCGTGAAGTGGGTGAACCCGTTTTCATAAGCCTCGAGCACTTGTTCGCAGATGGCGTCCGAATGCGCGACAGAAGCCAGAATTCCCCTGTTTTTCAATTCCCTCCCGAATGCAAGCGCACCCGGAAGCTCGGGAGCCGCACTCCATCGGATGATTTCGTCCGACCAGCCCAGAATCTCCAGATACTCCTCAGGCTTCGGATCGCGGATGTATCTCGGGTCCTGCGCGCCTTTCTGGGCCATGGCAAAATACGGTCCCTCCAGATGCAGTCCCAGCATGCGCGCGCCTTTGTGATTGGCTGCCCTGGCTGCTCCGTATACGTCGAAGGTATTGCGGAGTTCGGCCATGGTGCTGGTCAGGGTTGTCGGGACAATCGCGGTGGTGCCGTGCCGCGCATGGGTTTCCACGGCTCCGAGATAGGCTTCCACGGTTCCGTCCATGAAGTCGTGGCCGCCGCCGCCATGGGTGTGAATATCGATGAAGCCGGGCGTCAGCCAGTTTCCCCGCACGTCGATGGGCACGCAGTCATCCACAGGCAAATCGCCCTCCCCTACGGCAGCGATGAGGCCATCCTCGACCAGCACGTACCCGTTTTCGATTTGCCTGAAAGGGGTGATGATGCGGGCGTTGTGCAGTTTGAACCTGTTCATGGAACCTCCTGACCGGGCGCAGGGCTGCATCCGGTTTATCTTGTTTCTCATCTGAATCCAGGAAGACACAGAAGAACAAAAGCATATCCTTCATCTGGTAGGTCAGGGACCTCTCGGTCCCCTTCCCCCATAAGAAC
>JANYKF010000435.1 GCA_025361665.1 Clostridiaceae bacterium | reverse complement strand
CAGATGCAATGCGTGCCGGCAGAACAATCCAGGCGGTTGTGGCAAAAGGACCATGCCTGGATGTCGATAAGCCTTGGGAGCTTCTGAAAGCAAATGTGACCATGGTCAAAACCCTTTGTTCCTCCCTGTGTGAAAACATTTTAGCGGAAGGTGCCTCCATAGACCCATCCGCCATCATCGAAGGCTTCGTGTCGCTGGGACGCAACAGCCGCATCGGAAAAAACGCCTTGATCAAGGGCAATGTGATTTGTGGAGACAATACCGAAATCACGGATGGCGCCATGATCCTTGGAGACGCTGTCATCGGTTCGGATTGCTCCATCCGCCAATATTGCCAGATCGAGGGCGGCAGCGTTATTGGAAACCGCTGCGTCGTCAGCCATTGTGCGGAATTCAGCGGCGTGGCCTTCGATACCGTCTACCTCTACCATTACATGGAATTCTGGGGCATCCTGGGCCTCAATACCGATCTTGGTGCCGCGACGGTGTGCGGGACTTTGCGTTTCGATAACGGCGACACGGCCCATAGGGTGAAAGGCCGTCAGGAACATCCGAAGGAATATGCAAATGCCACCTATCTAGGAGACTTCTGCAGAACAGGCGTCAATGCCATCCTGATGCCGGGCGTGAAGACCGGCCCCTACAGCATTGTCGGGCCTGGTGTCATCCTGACTGGCGACCTGCCTTCTGGCAAATTGATCTTGCAGAAACAGGAAACGACGCTGAAAGACTGGTCACCGGACAAATACGGCTGGTGAGAATATGGAGGTTCACATGGCAAAACTGGCAATACTCGGTGGTGAAAAGTCTGTCGGCAATCCCTTCATCAAGTGGCCGGTGTTTGACCAAAGCGACATCCGCGCGGTGGATGAAGTTCTGAACAGCGGCAATTGGTTCCGCTACGACGGCAAAAACAATGAGACATTCGAGACGGCCTATGCTCAGTATTGTGGCGTGAAATACGGGCTGACGGTCACCAACGGCACAGCGGCCATCGAGATTCCCCTGGCCGTTTTGGGAATTGGGCCGGGAGATGAAGTCATAGTCCCAAGTTACACTTTTTATTCAACGGCCAGCGCTGTCCTGTTCGTGGGGGCCACCCCGGTATTCTGCGATGTCGACCCCGTTAGTTACAACATGAACCTCGACCTTTTGGAAAGCCTGATCACCCCCCGCACCAAGGCGATTGTCCCCGTCCATTTCGCGGGATTGCCCGTGGACATGGATCGGCTCAACGCCATTGCCGTACGTCACGAATTGACCGTCATCGAAGATTGCGCCCACAGCCATGGTTCAACCTACAAAGGCAAAATGACGGGAAGCCTTTCGTGCGTGTCGGCTTTCAGCTTCCAGGCCAGCAAGAACCTGACCTCCGGGGAAGGCGGACTGATCCTGACGGACGATGAAGCGCTTTATCAGAAAATGTTCACCCGTCATACTTGCGGCAGGCAAATTGGAAAACCTTGGTATGAACACCATGCGGTTGCTTCCAACATCCGGCTGACGGAGATGCAGGCCGCCCTGCTGCTCAGGCAATTTTCCCGTCTGGAAGAGCAAACGGAACAAAGGCTTCAGAATGGCTTGCTGCTGGAGAAAAGCCTTCAGGGATGCCCGGAACTGATGATCACGCAAAAGCAGGAGCCCTGGTCAACCAGGAGAGCCTGGCATCTTTTTATACTGCGTTATCACCCGGGCATTGAAGGCGTATCAAGGGAAAGATTCATCCAGGCGCTCAATGCAGAAGGAGTCAGCGCTTCGGGTGGTTATCCCATGCCATTGAACCGCCAGCCTGTTTTCAGCACCATAAGGCCTCCGCAAGGTTCTCCTTCTTATGGGGAATTGGAACAGCCAGGAGCGGATACATGCTGCGCCAAGACAATATGGATTGCGCAGAACCAGCTCCTTGGCGGTCCGGAATACGGTCGGGCAATCGTGGATGCCATACACAAGGTTCTTGAAAATGCGGACGAATTGCGGAACATGGAATAGACCCGATAAATCCGGACGATTGCTTTCCCATGAAAGCATGTCAGGACAAATGCTTTATCACGAAGCATTGCACCAATCACGATGGCAGGCACCGGGAGGCATCATTCATGGCTATCACCAAAGTCGGCCTGGCCGGATTAGGGTATATCGGCCGCAAACACTTGGTTCAATTGAGAAGTTTGGGGCTCTCCGTCGTTACCGCGGATCCGAAACTCGAATCCGCCGATGCCGAAGCACTGGGTTCCACCCGGCATTACGCCGATTTTCAGCAATTGTTGGTAGCGGAACAGCCGGAAGCAGTCGTCATCTGCCTTCCCACATTTATGCATCGCGACAGTGTCATCATGGCCCTTGAGCATGGCTCACACGTCCTTGTAGAAAAACCATTCGCCTTATGTCTTCCTGATATTGACGACATGATGGCCACGGCCAAAAAACAGGGTCGCCGCATCATGGTCGCACATGTTTGCCGGTTCATGGGTCAGAACATCAAGGCGCATGAGTTGATTGACAACGGTTCCCTGGGCTGCCCAGTCCACTTCAGTGCCTGGCGCATGAGTCCGACTCCGATGTGGAGCGACAAGAACTGGCTTGGAAACGCTTCGGCTTCTGGTGGAACCGTAATGGATTTTCAGATTCATGACATTGATCTGGCCTGTTGGCTGCTCGGGGAACCCATTGAGATGGCTCTGATCAAGAGGCAGGATTCCTCGCGTTCCGGGAGCGGCTTTTTCCATGCGATCGGTTGTCTTGGCTTCAGGAGCGGAGTCAGCGCTTCTCTAGACACAGGCCACCTGATGCCGGCCGGATATCCTTTCACAAGCGGTTTCCGGCTTGTTTTCGATCGTGGGGTCCTGCAGTGCGACATGGTCGGGTTCAACCTGACGCTGAAACAATACGAAGATGGCGTGATGACAGATTTGACGGGATGGTATGGCGACCATTATGCGGAAAGAAACCCGTATCGGGATGAGTCAGAACATTTTCTCAAATGCCTGGAAAGCGGAACGGATTTTGTCGTCACGACTCTTGAGGCAAGACAGGCCGTCGAAGTGGTACTGAAGCTGCGGGAGCACGAGATACTTGCAACCCGCCCGCCATCAGATGCCAATCCCTGTCATCTTCTTCAGCCTGGCACCGGTTCCTAGCGACCATGATGTGAAGATGTCCGTCATGCCGATGGCGGCAGAGTACTCATCAAGAGGTGAAATGATGATTTCACAGTGCTGGGCAAGGGTGCTGAGCGCTGTGGAGCGCACAATCTGCCGGATGGGCTGAAGCAGCAGATCCCCCGCTCCGGAAAGTCCGCCGGCCAAAACCACCTTTTCGGGATTGAAGATGTTGATGACATTGGCAATACCCACACCAAGACGCTCGGCCATCTCACTGACGGCTCCGAAGGCAAACTTATCCCCTTGCGCGGCTGCCGTGATGATGGTCTTCGCCGTCAGGGTCTCCGCATCCAGGCTGGTGTAGACACCCTCGCTCAAAGCCCTGCGAGCCCGGTTTTCCAATGCGTAGCCCGACACAAAACTTTCCAGGCACCCATGGCTTCCGCAATTGCATCTGGGGCCAGCCGGATCGATGATCATATGTCCGATTTCGCCGGCATATCCGCAACCACGGAAAATGTCGTCTTTGATGTAGACACCCGCGCCCAATCCTCCACCCAGAGAAAGAAGCACAAAACAGCTGCTGTTCCTGCAGCAGCCCCAGCGTTTTTCAGCCGCCGCCATGGCGCGGCTGCTGTCATCAATGAAGCATGGCATGCCAAAGCGCTCTTCGACCAGTTTCTTGATGGGCACACCTTCCCACACCTTCTGGTTGCGAAAATACCGGGTTGTTCCATCGACAGGATCAACCACACCGGAGAGGGCCAGGGCCAGCCCTTTCACATGGGTGGCCATGGCGGCATTTGCAGCCAGAAAACTGTCAATCAGCCCAAACAGGCGCTCCAGCACATGGCTTGGGATGTCTATGCTGCTGTCTTCGGGAATTTTGTCTTTTGCCAGTATTGTTCCGCCAAAGTCCGCCAGTGCCACGCGGATTTCGAAGCTGCCCAGCTCCACGCCGACAAACTGGGCGGGCTTGCCGGACAACACGATTTGCCTGACCCGGCGACCGCTGCCGCCATCCTGGGATTCGCCTTCCTCGACAACGCCCAATTCGTCCAGCTCCTTCAGCAGCATGCTGATTTTCGCCGGGCTGCATTCCAGGCATTCGGCAAGCTGCTGGCGGGTCAACCCGCCATGGCGCTTGATCATCTGCAGCGCTCGCAATGCTTCCGTGTTCGTGGCCATCGAAGGTACGCATTCACTCATTTTGCTTCCTCGGTTTCTATGACTCAAGTTGGGGCGCCACGTGAATCAAGCATAAGAATTCCCGTTTGGATACCGGAAGATTATAGCACAAGACTTTAATATTTAAAATTGCAGCCCATCTTCATTGGAAATTCAACGCAGGCAACGCAGACCGGCTGTTAAACTAATTTTCATCAGTCCTCCAGATATGGCCTGAAGATGGCAAGCAGCTCATCCGGAATGCAGTCAATCTCCTTTTCATCCCAGTTCCCGAATGTCTCTTTCGCCAGGCTCAAAACCTCATGAAGTTCCGGTTCTTGCCCGATCATCCGATTGATGTAGGCTTCCAAAGTAACAAGGTCTTTGCCGGCCAGGAGCAATCCCGTGTTTTCAATCAAGTCGTATTCAGTAAAAATCATCTTGTATTTGTTTTTCCCTGGTTCACGATACACGGCGATATGCCTTGAAGCATCCACAATTCCAACTATCCCAAACAGAGATTTATAGATTTTGGCGATGTCCATGATGCTTTGCGGCAGCCCGATGTCATGATAGTAATGGCGGTTGGGTACGGGAATCAGTCCAAACAGGTTCTTGAGTGAAAAGGTTGAGTACCGTCCGACATTCGGAACCTGGTATTTGATCTTCGCAAAACTGATCATCGGCAGATGCCGCAAGGCATATAGTTTGGAGGGGATCATCCCGTACAGTTCCAGCGCCTTGACAGGTGGGAATTGGGTTTCAACCAGTTCCCGGATGGTTTCGGGGTCAACGGTTCTGCCTGACCAGTATTCTTCCGTGATGTTGATGGATTCCGCTTCATGCTTTCGCAGCACAGCGGCTATCCCGGTTTGTTGAAGAAAGTCTGCCTCCTGTTCCCGAAACCATTCCCAGTGTTCCTTTCCGTTATCCGGCGTAATTCGTTTGTGATCAGTTGTCCGCCCATACATATATGATTCGATGACATATTTTTTCCCCGGGATGGCGGACAAAAGGGTGTCCATGCCCTCGGCATCGCTGTAGAATCCAGGGTCCGGGGTCGACCAGTTGGGTTTGATGAGGGTCCCTGAGCCGCTGATGCCAAGGGCATCCAGCATTCCCGACAGGTCCGGATTCTCATGTACATTTTGAACGATTACACTTGCCATTTGTTGCCTTCCTGCCTTGCAGCGATACGCCAAGGAAAGGCTCCACGTCATGCCTGTGCAGATTCTGATGAAAAGCCTTTTTTATTTTGTCATTATATGATGCGTGTCATTTCTCATTGTGCGTGACCAGCAATAAGTTCTTTCAGCATGGCAGACAATTCATCCGTAAGGAATTCTCCGCATCCCTTTGACAATTTGGCCCACCGGGCAGTCCACCCTTCAAAGCCCCCGTACGCGAATGATTTGTCAGGCATGACATAACCAAGAGAATCGTTGCAGTAACCGGTTGCGCAAGTGGTCTTGAAGGAGGATCGCGCTTTCAATTCGAGTCCCAGCGCGGCAAAACTGTTCCCTGGAAAACCGGCGATGGCGAAGTTCCCGATGCGGACAGCCTGGATGGTCGTGGCAAACGCAATTTGCCCATCCTTTTTCAGCGCTTCAATTTCTTGCGCAAAAGCCACCGAGCCTTCCGGATATTTCAACTCGATCTCCGCCTGATCCTGAAAGCAGAAGTAGTCCCGCACCGGCAGAATCACATTTTTCTTCACAGAGTCGATGATGGCTGCCGGGTCGCAGCAAGCCATCGCCTGCGCAGCCATGATGCTGTCTGCCAGAAGTCCGACCGTTTTTCCCAGGTCATAGGTGAACTGGACATTGGCTCCGCAGCCGGGCAAATACAGGCAAGGCACATGCCTTCCGAAACGGTTGTCCATTTCTTCCTGCACAGCCTGCGCGAGGCTCTTTTCAAAATGATCAGAAGCGCCATAGCTCCAAATCAGGGACAACGGTTCACCGGCAAGATCCCGCACGACAAGGACATCCAGATCGGGATCGGTGGGTCCTTCCGGAGACAGAACCTCGTTTCTGGGAAGACCCATCCACTCATTCACGACCTTGTAGTTGCGGGTGAGATATCTGCCTTCATGGGCAATATGCGGCATACTGGCCCTGTAGGTACCCACGGAGGCCATGTTCAAGGCATTCATCGCATCAGAGGCAATGTGGGGGAGTTTTCCCGAAAGGTCCTTTAAAAAAGCTTCATCCACTTCGACAGCCCCGTAACGGGGACTTGTCACGGGACCTTTCCGGGTTCCTGAGCACACCATCATGACCTCATCAGAAGACAGCCCGCATTGGGCACAGATGACCGCCAAGGATCCTTCCGCATATTCACTCGGAAATCCGGCCAGATCAAGTACAAGGAAAAGCATCTTCCTGTGGCCACTCACGATCGCAAGGGCTCTGGCAAACTGGTTTTCGCATATCTCCAACTCGGCGGCACCGGCCGTCATCTGCTTCAATTTCATTTGGATGAACTCCTTTCAATTCTAGAAAATGGAATATCTGTGATTCCACACAGGAATTTGCCGGGCCCAACGCCAGCTGTGAACCATTTCCAAAGTCCTACACAAGTGATTCAAGCATTTCCACAACCTTGTCCACCATCAGGTATCCGCCTTCCTGGCCGACTCTGGCGTTCAATACCGGCCAGGCTTCATAGGAGCCGTTCACAAACGCTTCCCGCGTGGGGATGTATCCGGCGTAATCGTCTGCGTAGGCCGCCACCCATGTATTGCGGAAAGGCGATTTTCCCTTGATGTCCAGGCCAAACTGAACGAATACCTCACCCGGCAGGCCAACCAATGCCCAACTGCCGACGCGCATCGCGATGACTTCGGTCGTGTAGGTCGATTTCCCTTCCTTGCGTCGGAAATCCAGTTCCTTCTCCTGATAATTGGATTCTTCCCAGCCCGGAAGCTTCTTGTGGATATCGTCCTTCCACCATTCCCTGGAAATATCGCGCGTGCCCATCACCAGCTCAGCACTGACCGCGCCCAATTCCACTTCCGGCAATGTGCAGGCCTCCCGATAAGATGCCGCGATGGCGCTGGCAATGGCTTCCGTGGCTTTATCAAGCCCGAAGTTGTTTCCCTGGGCGTCGTTGTTGCCATAATCGTAATAATTCAGATCCCCGCTGCAACCGGTGGCATACAAACAGGGAATATGGGTCCCGACCTTCTCATCCATTGCCTGCTGCACGGCATAGGCGATATCCGCAGAATACTTGTCATCAAAATGGAAGGAGTTGTGGCCGGCAAAATTCCATAGAATGGCCTTCGGCGCAAAATCCGCTCCGCGGATGAGGAAATAGCCCAGCTCCGGATCGATGGGGCCTTCTACGCCATATGCCTGATTCTTTGGAATACCCATCCAATGGCTGATGACGCCGAAATCACGCGTCAACCTGCGCCGGTTGAAGGTGATCCAGGGCAATTCAAGAC
>JANYKF010000386.1 GCA_025361665.1 Clostridiaceae bacterium | reverse complement strand
ATTCAGCACATCTGGATGACATGCGCACCTGAATTATGGAGAAGTTTGATTCTGCGCTTCTATTGGGATCATGAAAAGTCACCTTCCGTTGAAGTTCCTTTTGGGGATTTTTTCTGCTGTGGGTGGTGCGAAAGAACAATGGTCAATTCTCTCCCGGTTGCCGTACTGTCTGCAGGGGGAATGAACTGCTACTGGGAAATGCCTTTCCGGGAATCGGCCAGAATTACCATTGAAAACATCGGGAAAACGGATATTCCACAATTTTTCTTCCAAATCACCTATGCATTGACAGATGTTCCTGAGGATTGCGCATATTTTCATGCCCAGTGGAGGCGCAGCAATCCGGTGAAATATATGGATGTGCACACTATCCTTGACGACGTGAAAGGGCGGGGCCAATATATCGGCACCTACTTGGCCTGGCAGACGAACAACAACGGCTGGTGGGGAGAAGGGGAATGCAAGTTCTACATCGACGGCGACAAGGAATTCCCTACCATCTGCGGAACCGGCACGGAGGATTATTTTGGCGGAGCATGGGCTTTTGAAGGGCCATCAGGACAATATGGCGCCTACACATCAAACTTTTTGGGATTTCATCAGGTCATCAAACCGGATGGCTTCTTCAAAGCCAATTCGAGATTTGGAATGTATCGTTGGCATGTAATGGATCCAATCAGATTTGAAGAAGATTTCAGCATGACCGTCCAGGCATTGGGATGGCGGTCGGAAGGCAGATATCTTCCCCTTCAGGATGACATTGCATCTGTCGCATACTGGTATCAGACGGAACCACATACGGCATTCAAATCCATCGGAAACATGGATGCGCTTGAGGTCATATGAGATTGAGAGGGGGATCATCACGATGAGATACAATATGCTAGAACATGCTAGAATGGCCGAGATGAAAACCGGACATCCTGACTGGTTATGGAACCGGAGCGATACCCATGTCATTCTTGGGGTACCGGGTTCTCTGGATGCGTTCAAGACTCCTGTCGAACCAGGTAATTCCTTTTCCCCGGGCCCTGGAACATACGGAATATCCACTTGGATTTTTACTGATGGAAAACTGCATGCACCTGAGGAGAAATGCATTGATGAGTTGGAAT
Organism: Clostridiaceae bacterium; assembly: GCA_025361665.1. Classification (GTDB taxonomy): domain Bacteria; phylum Bacillota; class Clostridia; order DSM-8532; family DSM-8532; genus JAEWSN01. The sequence goes on along the minus strand of JANYKF010000386.1, from coordinate 4,452 downwards.
GGACGTTTGAGGAAGGACACTTACCGGTTTTGCATTCGAAATGGCAGGCGGGAGACGTAATGGTTTCCTCATGTCTATTTGCCGATGGGAACCTCGCAGCCAGTGATTTGAAGGATTATTTGACTGTAGCATTGGAAAATTCCGGTGAAATGGCTCGTGAACTAACGTTCTACCTGACGATTCGATCTTTTGGCGCGTCGGGGGGACCGATACGGCAGCTTGCTTGCAGGAATGGTGTTGTGTTTATCAATGATGCGCCGCTTATATTTTCTTCAACCCTGCCGACTGATTTTGGCGCCGTCAGTTATGCCGAATCTGGCAGGGATATTTCGTGTTTCCTCAGGACCGGTGTTTTACCTGACCTCCAAGAGGTTCACGATGATTCAACCTGGGCCAGTGGTGCAATTGAGTATAAAATCACACTTGAACCCGGTGCCAGAATTGAGTATGACTTCATTTTCCATCTTCATGCAGGCCATTGGATGCTGAATTGGATAAAGCCGCCCGAACGGCCATTCCATATCAGGGAAATCAGGGAAGAATTCATCAGCCGCTGGAAACACCAACTCACCATCAAACTTGACCTTCCTGACAGAAGGTTCATGGATGCCTTTTATTGCCAACTGGTTCATCTCTACATGTTCACAGTTCACAATTCGCCGAGGATAGCTCCCATCTCTTATCCGATCTGGTGGTTGAGAGATGGCGCTTATGTTGTCAATGCCCTGAACAAGGGAGGGTTTCATGATTTCTGTGAACAGGCTTGTGTGGAGACTGCTCCCAGAGACACGTTTGGCGGATTTGGCTCAGAAGGGGATGCTCCGGGCGAGGTCATCTGGATCCTGTCCGAGCATTACCTGCTGACAAAAGACAAAGAATTCCTAAAGAAAATGTTTCCCCATATTCAACGGAAAGCCGAACTTCTGATAAGAATGAGAAATACGGTTCAACCGGTGAAAATACTGAGTGAGTTCTGCATTCCACAAATCATGCTCGAACCAATTGTCGATATGCTTTGCGCACCTTCACAGGATGGATTGATCATTGGCAGGATGGATAACCATATGCCGATAATCTGGGTCAATTCTTTTGCATATCTTGGACTCGTCAGGACGGCCATGTGTGCGAGGGAACTTGGTCTGGACGATTCGGTTTTTGAAAATGAAGCGGACGAATTGAAGAAAGCGCTTATTGCAAAGTCACGCGAGATTTTCGGCCAGAATGACAGGGATGTGAATTGCGCTTTTTGGCCAACGGGTTGGGCCTCCCCGGATGATGATCATATCATGGGCAAATTTGATGAATTTTGGGAAACAGTCAGATGTCCTGGCGGAATCCATCAGCCGGAACCGATGTGGACATACTTCGAAGCAGGTCAGGCACATAACAACATCCTTATCGGAATGCGGGACCGGGCATGGATGTCAATCGAGATGTTCCTCTCTGAGCATACTTCTCCGGGATTGTACACATATCATGAAGGAAAGGATGATGAAAATTCTGCGCAATTGTGGCAACGGACAAGGGGGTGGGATGACATACATTATGTGACCCCTCACGGATGGACGGCGGCTGAATTGTTTCTTCTTCTCAGGGATTGCCTGGTACGAGAGGATGCGGAGGGCCTTGTCATCGGGTCCGGTATTCCGGAATCCTGGCTTGACAAGGACTTTTCAGTGGAGGGCATTCCCACTTATCATGGCAAAGTATCTTTCTGGTTTCGTTCGAATGAGAAGGAGCTGCTCGTGCGAACCGATGGAAAAAACGCAATCAAATTACGGCATGATTTGACGCAGCCTGTTTCACTTAGGCTTGAATGCTGAGACTTTATGAACCTTGATTTTATACTTTTTTCCACCGGTCCGCCTTCATGAAGGCATCGAACATGATTTGCTTTTTCCATGCCGGCACATTGATGGCTTCTCCATCCCCATAATCTCCGAGGATGAACCCGCCTTTGTCGGTTCCCCATTTGTCGATGAGCAGTTGCGCCTCTGCCTCGATGTAAGTCCGATCCCTGAATGGCAAAGTTCTTTGAATGTCGCAGAGTGAAAGGAAACACAGTTTCCCGGCGTACTGTTTCCCGACCTCTTCAATACCCAGCAAAGTAGGCTGCTGCAGATTGATCACGTCCAGTCCGATGTCGATCAAATCGCCGATGATGTCATTCACCTTTCCGCAGGAATGCATCCATACATGCCAGCCGGCCTGCTTGCAGGCATCGAAGATCCGTTTGTACCGTGGCTTGAAAAACTCTATCCATATGGAGGGATTGATCATCAGCTGTTCTTCGGTCCCCCAGTCGTCCGAGAAGGAAAAGCCTTGGATTGCGCCGGGAAAACGAGATGAAATCTCTCGAATGATATTCAAGTCAAATTCAACGATTTTGTCAGCGAGCATTTCTATGTTCTCACGTTCAAGATACAAATCCATCATTGTATTTTCGAATCCGCGCAAAGCATGCATCCGTTCGAACAGCAGCATGAATATGCCGGTTTCCAGATACTTGCCATCAGAATTTTCAAATTTTCGTTCCATTGCGTCATAATAAGAGGGATCGGCAGGGTTCGGCCATCGGAAGGAACTGAGCTTTTCCCATGTATCAAGCGGATGCTCGTTCACGAGCCCCATGTTCTTCACATTGCTTCGGCTCCAGCCGCAACCCCACTCGTCATAGGTATGCTTTTGCGTGTGATCCCCCGTGCCGGTCTGGTTCCAGCCAATTCCTTTGACATCGCTGATGCCGAGCGTGTCGAAGATGACAGGCAATCTGTCGGGTATCGTAAACTCAACAGCTGCCGTGATGACCTGTTTTCCTGTCTGCATGGTTTGCCTCCTGCCTATAGTCATAAATCCTGTGCGATGATCGAGACAGATAGGGCGTCTCATTGCCGATCAGGCATTCATGGCTTCCTCTTTCGCAATTCTGCACCAGTTGAACGCATTGTCCGGATTCTTTCCAAGCGTGTTGTTGTCCTTCATGATGATTTCCACCCGGTTGTCGCGCGTGCGGCGGATAAAGTCCCGCAGGCTCTTTCTGACATAGGTTTCATCCATTTCGGGTATGGCCAGATAGGCAGGATTCGGTTTGCTGGAAAAGACATAACTGTCTCCCAGCATTTCGGCCATCACGTCGATATCCGCCCATGCGGAGACGGAGACACGCCGGAGGTTCGGGATCGCTTTCAGATACTTCCAGCGGGCATCCACCGGTTCGCAGCACCCATAACAATTCAGCCCGAAGCGTTCCAGCAGGGGCAGTTGGTATGGGAAGACAAATTCCGCGAACATTTCCGGGGAAATGCCCACTGTTTCCTGGCTTTCGGCAAATCCCCACATGTCCCTGAGAAGGACCGGGTTGTCAGCCCGTCCTGAGGAGTTGCCCTCAAAGGAAGGGCCAGGCAGCCGTTCCGTGAATCCGAATCCGCCGGAGCCAACATAGTGGTTGCCTGCATTGGATGAGAGCAGACCGTTGTTTTCAAGAAAGTCCAACCTGGCCATCGTGCCGTCTCGCAGGATGGACATGACCTGATGAACCGCCTCCGGCTCATCGTACATGTCATACATCAGCTGGTCCAGACCGCGCAGGTTCACCAAAGTCCATGTCATGCCCAGGGTCCACCACCATTTGTGGTTCAGGCGTACTTCCAGATAGGGTTGAAATACATCGCGCGCCAAATCAAGATTGGCTTGCGTGGCTTCATGATTCACCGTGATGACGGGGAATCGAAGTTTCCCGATATCCGCATAATCCTTCAGGGGCGGATCCCATCGGTACGCGTGTCCACCGCCGCCGCCGATTCTCCGCTCGTGCATGCCCCAATCGCTTTCAACTGCCTGGATGGGGATATTGAATACGGCATCCACCACCTTGTCGTCTTTCATTTCCGTGGTCCAGCAGATTTCCTTGCGAAGGGTCATTTCCCACTCTTGCGCCAATGAACCGGAACATAGGATTTTGTCGTCGGAGAGGATCTCGTTCCATCCATTTTCCGGGTCGCAGAAAATGACGGGGCGGGTGGCTTCCAAGTCATTGTGGGCAGTCCAGAGGCGTCGTTTTTCTTCTTCGGCGGGTTTTCCGGCACATTCCTGTAGTTGCCTGGCCAAATCACGGAGAATGATTTTGTCCTGCGTGGAAATGGCAGGCGCAGGGTTTTCATTTTTCAACTGAGTCATCCCCAGAACGGTTTGATCTTTCATGGAGCACCCTTCGCTTTCATAAACACGGGACCTGACTCAACACATCATCCTTTTTTCAGTCAAAGATGCACATACCCCTTTTGATGGTTCTTACGCTTCACTGGAACATCACGCCAAAACTTCTTCGAGAAACAATCCGTTTTCATAAAACAGAATGTCGTCTGCGAAGATCCGGCCGTCCTTCCTAAGGTCGCAGAGCATGTCCCAATGCAGGGTGGACTTGTTCAACCCTCCGGCATCAGCCATTGAATC
>JANYKF010000384.1 GCA_025361665.1 Clostridiaceae bacterium | reverse complement strand
CTTTCGGGCGCAACGCGGAACGCTCTGCCGGAAAAGACACCACGACCGGGCACTGGGAAATGACCGGCGTCACCTTGCTGGTACCGTTTCCCACCTATCCGGGCGGGTTCCCGGAAGAAGTGATCAAGGCATTCGAAGAGGCGATCGGCACAAAAACCCTGGCGAACGAAGTGGCTTCCGGCACCGAGATCATCGCCCGGCTGGGCGATGAGCATGTCAGGACCGGTTATCCCATCGTCTACACATCTGCGGACAGCGTATTCCAGATTGCCGCCCACGAAGGGGTCATTCCCCTTGAGCGGCTGTATGACATGTGCCGGATCGCCCGGAAACAGATGATGGGGGAGCATGCCGTCGGCCGGGTCATCGCACGTCCGTTTGAGGGGGAATCCGGAGCCTACAGGCGGACGGATCGGCGTCGGGATTTTGCCGTCGATCCCTTCCGGCCCACCGTGCTCGATCAGGTGAAGGCGGCGGGACAGGAGGTGCGTGCGGTCGGGAAAATAGAGGATATCTTCAATGCCCGGGGCATCACCCGTGCCGTCCACACCCATGGGAACATGGACGGAGTGGACAGGACGCTGGAATGGGAGCGGGAAGCATTCGGAGGGCTGCTGTTTGCCAACCTGGTCGATTTCGACATGCTGTATGGCCATCGGAATGACGTGAAAGGGTACGCGGAGGCATTGCAGGCATTTGACCGCCGGCTTCCCGAGATACTGGCCGCCATGCGGGAAGAGGATCTGTTGATCATCACAGCCGACCACGGATGCGACCCAACCACGGCTTCGACGGACCATTCCCGTGAGTATACCCCGCTCCTGGTGGCCGGGCATGCCGTAAAACCGGGAACGGACCTGGGAACACGGTCTACCTTCGGCGATATCGGGGCGACCGTTGCAGAATGGCTCGGAGTGGCGGCCGTACTGGAAGGTACGTCTTTTCTGGGAAAGCTGACGGGAAACGAGGGTGCCGCGACATGAGAATGGTGGATGTGATTCAGTCGAAAAAGGATGGACAGGTACTGACACGGGAAGAAATCCGGTTCTTCGTTCAGGGCGTCGTTACAGGTTCCGTGCCTGATTATCAGGCGGCGGCGCTGCTGATGGCCATCTGCTTTCAGGGGATGAATCAGACCGAGACCCTCGACCTGACGATGGCCATGGTCGATTCGGGCGACAGTACCGACCTTTCGGCCATTCCCGGCGTGAAGGTGGATAAGCACAGCACGGGAGGAGTCGGTGACAAAACCACCCTGATCCTCGCCCCCCTCGTCGCCGCGTGTGGTGTCCCGGTCGCGAAGATTTCAGGAAAGGGTTTGGGACATACGGGCGGCACGATTGACAAGCTGGAATCGATTCCGGGATTCTCCACGGACTTGTCCATGGAGGCCTTCATCGCTTGCGTGAACAAGGTGGGGCTTGCCATTGCGGGTCAAACCGGCCATCTTGTGCCAGCAGACAAGAAACTCTACGCGCTGAGGGACGTGACGGCCACCATCGGGAATGTTTCCCTCATCGCTTCCAGCATCATGAGCAAGAAACTTGCTTCCGGGGCGGATGCTGTCGTGCTGGACGTGAAGATGGGGAGCGGTGCCTTTATGCACACACGGCAGGAAGCCGAATTGCTGGCCCGCGCCATGGTAGACATCGGAAATGGCGCAGGCCGAAAAACGATAGCGGTCCTGACGGACATGGACCAGCCACTTGGACTTGCCGTGGGTAATGCCCTTGAAGTGAGGGAAGCCATTGAAGTGCTTCATGGCCGTGGTCCGGATGATGTCCGGGAACTCTGTCTTGTCTTGGGTTCCATCATGCTGGAATTGGCGGGAAAAGGCGGTCCGGCACAATGCAGGGAAATGGTGGAAACCGCGCTGTGTGAAGGGATGGCCCTGCAGAAATTCCGGGACATGGTCAAGGCGCAGGGTGGAAACCCTGAAGTGGCAGATCATCCGGATTTGCTTCCGACAGCCAAAATCAAGGAACCCTGTTGTGCGGGATCCTCCGGCATCATCCAGCGGATTGTCTCCGATCAGTTGGGCATGGCCTCGATGGCGTTGGGTGCAGGCCGGCGGACAAAGGAAGAAGGCATCGATCCGGCTGCCGGCATCGTGCTGCTGAAAAAAACCGGCGATGCTGTATGGGCAGGGGAGCCGGTTGCCATCCTTCACACGGATGACAGGCGGAAGCTTTCAGAAGCCGTAACCTTGCTTGATGAGGCGATCTTCATCGGAACAGCCGCCTGTGATCCAGTGCCCCTCATCCTTGAAATTGTCCGGTAAGGATTATCTGATTCTGCGCATCGGCTCCTGCATGCAGCTTTTTCACGGGCTTCCGCTGTCAAGACCGAAAAACTTGCGCAGAAGCGAGGTCTCCGCGTTCAATGATTCCAGCAGGAGCCTGGTGCCGGGCAAAACGGATGCCAACTCGAAGGCTCCGCGAACGGCTTCGGCAAAGGCTGCCGATATCGGCGGAGTCTCGGGGTCCGACAAGAGCGGGCATAAGGAATACGCACGCAAGTCGGGACGTACCCTGATGCGGCCGTGCCGATCCATCCAGGGCAGCAGCGGAAACATCCGGCAGGCCATTGGCCTGAGATTGCGGCTGCATCGCCCGTTGCAGACAAGCAGTTTCAAAGACCCGGAGGTGCCTGGAAGAACAATCTGGCTTTCTTCCAGCCGCCAATCACCTGCCTTCGCCTCGCCGACGCCGGTCTTCGCCTCGCCGACGCCG
>JANYKF010000372.1 GCA_025361665.1 Clostridiaceae bacterium | reverse complement strand
CGTGTCCTGCCGGGCACAGCTTACCTGCTGGTATCCGGAAATTCCCGGAGCCTGGCGCCAGGTGCGGAATCAATCCGGGGGCGGCGCCATGATGGACCTTGCCGTGCATTGCATAGACCTCATCCAGCACGTGACCGGCGGCAAAGCCGTCAAAGTCGCGGCTCTGGCGGGTACGAAGACATTTTCATATGAGGTTGACGATTCGGGTACTTTGTTGTTTGAAATGGACAATGGGGCCAACTGCATGGTCGATGTCAATTTCAACATCCCGGATGCGGCGGGCAGGGGACGATTCGAGATTTACGGGACAAAAGGCAGCATGCTGGCCGAAGGCACGATCGGACAAGTTGAAGGCGGCAAGCTGGATGTCATGATTTCAGACGACTCGCTGGCCTATGACGCCAATCAGGATCATAATGACGTGACTCCATTACACCTGCGGGTGGAATTTGGAAACATGTACGCAAAGGAAATTGAATCCTTTGGCAATTCCATCCTGAACGGTTCGGACATCGATGTGCCGGCGGAAGAAGGCCTTCAGGTCCAGAGGATCGTCGAGCTGGCCTACGAGTCTTCCCGGTGCGGAACATTCTTGAAAGTGTGAGCATGACGGCGTTTTTCCTGCAAAAATGATGAGTGGCAAACGGTTGATGTGGAGAAGAAAATGGAAGTAAAATACAATCCTTACGACAATGTTCTTGAGATCATGGACAGGGCCGCACGAATGCTCGAATTGTCTGAAAATGATTATGTGACTTTGAAATATCCGGAAAGGGAATTGAAAGTATCCATACCCGTTGAGATGGATGATGGTTCGACAAGGGTCTTTGAAGGATACCGGATCCAGCACTCAAGCTCCCGCGGTCCCTGCAAGGGCGGGATAAGGTATCATCAGGACGTTGACGTGGATGAAGTCAAGGCACTGGCTGTCTGGATGTCGCTGAAATGCGCCGTTGTGAATATTCCATATGGTGGAGCAAAAGGAGCTGTGAAAGTCAATCCGAAGGAATTGTCCAAGAATGAGTTGAAAAGCCTCACCAGAAGGTATACCGCGATGATTCTCCCCTTGATCGGACCGGAAAAGGACATACCTGCACCGGATGTGAATACGAATGCGGAGATCATGGGTTGGATCATGGACACATACAGCATGTTCAAAGGATACTCGGTCCCCGGGGTCGTAACGGGGAAACCCATTGAAATTGGAGGATCCCTGGGCAGACGTGAGGCGACAGGCCGCGGAGTCATGTTCATGACCCATGAAATCCTCCACAGGCTTGGACTGCCGATATTGGGCACGAAGATCGCGGTGCAGGGGATGGGCAACGTAGGGGGCATCGCAGCCAGGCTCCTTCAGGAGTCGGGTTGCAGAATTCTTGCCGTGAGCGATGTTTCCGGCGGCATATTCAAAAAGGACGGCCTCGACATAAAGCCTATCTTGAAATTCCTTGCCGAAGGCAATGGGAAACTCATAAAGGATTATGAGGCGGCTGGCATCCTTCACATCACAAATGAAGAAGTGCTGACGGCCGATGTGGACGTATTGATACCGGCTGCGCTGGAGAATCAGGTCAATTCGCAAATCGCAGGCAGGATAAAAGCCGGCATCATTGTTGAAGGAGCAAACGGGCCGACAACCGTCAATGCGGACAGGATACTCGAAGCCGCCGGCAAGCGAATCGTACCTGATATCCTTGCCAATGCTGGTGGCGTCGTCGTGTCGTACTTTGAATGGATTCAAAACATACAATTCCTTACCTGGGATGATGAAGAAGTGAACAAAGCCTTGGAAAAAATCATCATCAGGGCTTTCAATGAGGTCTGGGACAAGGCGAAAGAAAATAATACCTCCATGAGAATGGGCGCATATATGGTTGCGCTGGACAGAATCGTGAAGGCCAAAAAAATAAGAGGGATCTTCCCTTGAACATTGACAATATGACTTCAGTCATTTATTTGGATTCTTACTCATGCTTTTAGCGTTACCGGACATGGCAGCAGATACTATGACACAAGCCACCATGACAGAGGCCGTTCAGGTTGTCAGGCATTCTGACAAGCGTTCAGTTGGTTGATGCTTCAGTGGACAAATATATTGACAAAGCCAATCCCTTTATATAGAATGTTGCTGTCAAGCGGGTTTGAAACAAAGATAAGTCCACTGGAGTAAAGATAAACAGCGCAGATTCGCCAGTGAATG
>JANYKF010000340.1 GCA_025361665.1 Clostridiaceae bacterium | reverse complement strand
TTCCACAATGCCTTCCCCTTTCCGGGTCGGGGTGACGATCTGGCTCCTGGTGTCCACCTGGATGTACAGGATGGAGCAAAGCTTCCGGATGATGCCGGAACGCGTTGCGGCGGTGCCGATGCCGGATGTTTTCATCTGATTGCGCAGTTCCTCGTTGTCGATATATTTCCCGGCCTTTTCCATCGTCAGGATGAGGGCGCCTTCCGTGAACCGGGATGGCGGCTTGCTCTCCTTTTCCTCCATCACGAGGCTGGTCACTTCACAAGGCTGCATGCGGACAAGCAAATGGAGGGGAGGCTGGGTTTCCTCCTCTTCCCGTGATGAGCCGGATGGGACCTCATATACTTCTTTCCAGCCCGGCGACTTCAAGGTCTTTGCATTGGTGACGAACAACTCCGGTCCGATGCCGGTTTCAACGCGCACCGCGTTGAATTCGGCCGGAGGATAAAACACGGCAAGGAAACGCCTCGCAATGAGGTTGTAAACCTTTTCGTGATCCGGATCCAGTTGAGACAGTTCCCGGGTTTCATAAGTGGGAATGATGGCATAGTGGTCCGTTACCTTGCTGTCATCGACAAATCGCCTGGCCTTTTCGTCAAGGGTGATCCTGCCAAACGATTTGATGCGCAATACGGCATCCCGGTAGGCCGAATTTCCGAACAGCCCATTGAGAATCTTCGGCAGTTCCGGCAGGACTTCCGTGGACAAGACCCGACTGTCCGTCCGGGGATAGGAAACGAGTTTCTTTTCGTAAAGACCCTGGGTGATTTCCAGGACTTTGTCCACGGGAATCCTAAACCGACGGTTGACTTCCGCCTGCAGTTCCGCGAGATTGAACAAGAGCGGCGGAGGCTCCTTTTTCACCTTGCTCTCCACTTTCTTCACTTGGCCCGGCAGCCCGCGCAGCCTTTCGATAAGGACTTCCGCTTCTTCCTTCGTGCAGGCTGCCTCTTCCGGCTCTGCTTCCATCCCACGGCCCGACTCTGCGGTTGACCTCACCTGTTTTCCATCCGAAGTGGTTTTGAGCCATCTTCCCCGCCAGGTAATCCCGTTTCCCACTGACAGAAAAGAAGCCTGGACCCCATATTGCTTTTTCGGAACAAAGCTGCGGATTTCCATTTCCCGCTGCACGACAAGGCCCAGCACGCAGGTCATGACGCGTCCGATGGCAATGACCGACGATTTGGATTCTCCCAGCTTCCTGGAGAGTTCCTGCCCATACCGGCAGGTGTAAAGCCGGCTGAAATTCATCCCGAACAGCCAGTCTTCCTGCGCTCGACAATAGGCCGCCTTCGCAAGGGAATCATATGCCGAAATGTCCTTCGCTTCCGCAATGCCCCGCTTGATGGCTTCTTCCGTCTGGGCGGAAATCCAGACTCGCCTGGCCGGCTTGTCCGAACCGCTCTGGTGATAGACCAACCGAAAAATATACTCGCCTTCCCTCCCGCTGTCGGTGCAGGCGTAAATGACATCGACGTCCTTGCGGCACAACAGGCGGCGGATGACCTCGAATTGCTGCCTCGCGACCTTTTCATCAATCACGACATATTTGTACTCCTTCGGGATGATGGGGAGCTGTGCCGCATTCCAGGCCTTCAAAGCAGGAGCATACGCGTCGGGATAGGCCATGGTGACAAGATGCCCGTAACACCACGTGACAATGGCATGCTGGTCTTCCGCATATCCGCGGCCCTTGTCCGAACGGGTCATCCCCACTCCGAGCACACCGGCAAAACTTGCTGCCACGGAAGGTTTTTCAGTGATATAGAGTGGTTTGCCCACATCTTCTCCTTGTCAGTATGGCTTGACAATGTCAATGTCTGTCATGGGGTAATGCTTCCGATTCAACGTATATAATTTTGCACCACTGCTTCTGGCTGTCGCGGCGATGATGGCATCCGCCATGTTGATGCCATGGCTTTTCCCGTACAGATTCATATATGTGCCGGCGATATCGGCTATTCCTACCGTGACTTCCTTTTTGTCAAACGCCATCATGAACCGCGCAAGCTGCTGTTCTTCATCCTGCCGCATGCCGGTTTTCAACTCAATCACACTGATGACTGAACAAACTAGCAACCCCTTGTTTACTGCGCTCTTCGTCAGAAGATCCGTTGCTTCTTTTTTCCCTTTCAGGTGGTCAATCAATACGTTGGTATCGAACAGAAAGATATTCATTCCGCCTTTTCCTCCAACCGTGCGTTGTTTGCCTCTCTCAGACGGCTGATGAAATCATCCGAATCGATATCATCCCTGTTTACCCATAATCCGCTTGTTTCCAAAATCAGATCGACGGCCGTCTCCTGATTGCCCGCGATATAAAGATTGACCGCCTCCCTGACAACTTCCGCAAGCGACTCGTTCTTGCGCAGCGCCAGTTTTTCCAACTCTGTTTTTTGCGACTCAAGCAAGTATATCTGCGTCCTGACCATAAGTGGCCCCTCTCAACCAAATGATGTATACATCAGTATTATACATCACTTTGAACATCGTCACAACTGGTTTTGTAACTGGTTATGAAGCTGGTTTTGAGTTCTGCTGAAGAACGGTCTGCCGGGAAAGGTGATAGACCGGTTATGCAGGCCGGTTTTTGAGGCCGGTCATCCCCCGTTGAACTCGTGTACGGCCGCGATCATCGCAGCAATGTTCTCCACCGGGGTTCTGGCCTGCACATTGTGGATTGCGTTAAAAACGAAACCGCCGTCTTTCGAGAATACTTCACAACGCTCAAGCACCTGTTCCCGCACTTCCGCCGGGGTTCCGAAGGGCAGGACCCGCTGCGTATCCACGCCGCCGCCCCAGAATGTGAGCCGGGATCCGTACTTTTCCTTCAATGTCAGCGGATCCATGCCGGCGGCAGAGCACTGGACCGGGTTGAGGATGTCGAATCCGGACTCGATGAAGCGCTCTAGCAGTGCTTCCACCGCCCCGCAACTGTGTTTGAAGGTTTTCCAGGCTGTGTTCGCATGGATCCATCCATTGATCTTTTGATAGTAGGGCATGTACAACTCGCCGAATGTTTCCGGAGAACAGAAGGTGCCGCTTTGGGTGCCGAAATCGGTTCCGCAGATGAACGCGACATCGACCAGACTTCCCACAGCCGCATGGAGTTTCTTCAGATTTTCCAAGGCAATCGCAGTCTGTCTTTCAAACACCGCATGAAGGTAATCTTTCCGAATGGCTGTGGAGACATACCATTCCTCCACATCGCGGATTCCCTTCGGATGCTTCATGAAAGGCCCTGGAACCAGGGCGATATCCCCCAGACCCGTTCCTCCGAAACTTGCCAGGACAGCCCTCCCCGTGGCGGCAGCCTTCGTGAGGCCATTGGAGAAATATGCGAGGTCCTCTTCCGTGACCGGCTTGAATTCCTCCAGGTTGTCCTCCGGATTCAAGTGATCCTCATCAATCGCATCCTGCCTGATGATGGTGTCAAAATAGAATCCGCCCTTCGGCATCCGGCCGCTTGGAGGAGCCGTCAAATCCCCCTCCGGATGGATGAACCGGTTTCCCGCGGCATCCTCCGAGAGGCTGAACTTTCCTGGGACCAGCACTTCCAGGCCATTGTCCAGCCGCCATTCCTTCCAGTCCCCACAAGGAAACCCGAACAGCGTATTCCTGCCATTGACCGATTCCACATCCACGCCGATCACCGTTTTCAGATCCTCATCAAGAAGGCCCAGCATCTGATACGGTTCATGGACCTTGACCGGCTGCTTCTCCAGACCGTAAAAATCCCGCAAGGCCGCCACACAGGTGACATGCATGCCGGAGACCATGGTTCCCCCGAAATCAACGGGGATCCGATCGGGCTGCTGGTGGTTCAGTGCGTCGAGCACTCTTTTTCTGGATTTCATGATATGTCCTCCCTATCCATCTGATGGCTGCGGATCATGCGGCTATTCCTTGCGATGAGGGTCTGACTTTCCACAAATCCGAGCATCAATTCACTCTTATTGTATCAACAATGACATCCTTTGTGATACAGTTATGTGCAGTGTCATGAACATGGGAGGGCAATTCATGGAACCATTGCGCATCGCCATTCTGGGACAGGGAAGAAGCGGGAGGGACATCCACGGAGTCCATCTCCTCACAAGGCCTGAACGATTTCGCATCGCAGCCGTGGTGGATCCGCTCCCGGAGAGAAGGACAAGGGCTGAAGCCGAATACGGATGCGAGACATTCGGGCACTACACCGAACTGTTTGGCAGAACCGATTTGGATCTGGTCGTCAATTCAACCCCGAGCCACCTGCATGTTCCCATTTCAACGGACCTGCTGGACCATGGCTTCAACGTATTGTGCGAAAAGCCTTTTGCCCGGAAAGCGGAAGAAGTGGACAGCCTGATCCGGGCATCGGAGCGAAACGGCAGATTGCTCGCCATTTTCCAGCAGTCACGATTTGCACCCTATTTCTGCAAGGCGAAAGAGATTGCGGACTCCGGAATCCTTGGCCGCATCGTCCAGGTTTCGATCGCATTCAGCGGATTTGCCCGCCGATGGGATTGGCAGTGCCTGCAGGCGAACAATGGCGGAAACCTTTTGAACACAGGCCCGCATCCTTTGGATCAGGCGCTGCGGTTTCTGGATTTTCCGGGAATGCCTTCCGTTCTGTGTAAAATGGACAGGGCCAACACGTTCGGCGATGCCGAGGATTATGTGAAACTGATCCTGTCCGCGCCGGGCAGGCCCCTCATCGATCTGGAGATCTCGTCATGCAATGCTTATCCGTGCTTTACCTATCACATTCAGGGAACGCAAGGCGGATTGAAGGGGAGCATGACCCGCCTGGACTGGAAATATTTCATTCCGGCGGAAGCTCCCCCACAGAAACTCATCCGGACTCCTCTGATGCAGGCTGACGGGACACCCGCCTATTGCGTGGAGAACCTGGAATGGCACGAGGATCACTGGGATCTGCCCGAGTCCCAGCAAAACCTTTTCGGAACGATGACAGGTATTTATTATGACATGCTGTATCGGACCCTGGCGGAAGGGGCGCCGCTTCTCGTCACGCACCAGCAGGTCAGACAGCAGATTGCCGTGATCGAGGAATGCCACAGGCAGAACCCGCTGTCGCGCAAGGAAGAGGATGCAAGTGTTTGAATCATCCTATATCAGGCCTGCGGAACAGAACGCTGCATATTACGCTGTGCAGGCCGTCAGGCAAGCAGCCGGGTTTATTTTCAAACCGCCCTCGTCAGAAAACGATCGATGATCTGCTGACGATATTCCTTGGACAGGGATGCGAAAAATGCGGAATATCCTGTCACGCGCACAAGCAGATCCGGGTATTTGTCCGGATTGTCATGCGCCTTCATCAGTTTGTCCCTTGTGAGGCAATTCAGGTTGATGAGTGTGCCTCCCATCCTGTTGTGGGTGTGGATGAGGGCGATCAGGGCATCCACACCGCCCTCCCGGGATAGCATGTCACTGTCGATGTCCAGGTGCAGCGGCGCGGAATTGCCATATCCGGGCTGGGCCATCGCCACCGCTGTCGCCTTCAGGGAAGGTGAAAACGTATCCATCCCGCGCGCGAACCCGGGATCCGGCTCATTCGAATGGGAGATGGCTTCCCAATTCTTCCTTCCATTCGCGGTGGCCGGCAGTTTCCGGCCCAGTTCCCCGATGGTGCCATGAGAGAACATGCCCGGTATGATGGGCAGATGATGCTTTGGCGTTCCACCGGATTTGCAGACGGCGACGAAACTGTCCCGAATGCGAAGGGCCCATTTCTCCGCCAGTGAATCCGGACTCCCGAACCGGCTGATGTTTTTCATCATCAGGCGGATATTTTCGGCATTTTCATAATTGCAGTCCAGCACTTCAAACAACCGGTCCCAGGATATGCGCTCCTCGAGGACGATTCGCTGCTCGATGGCGGCGAAAGAATCGGCAACAGTGGCCAGGCCCACCCCGTCGATATTGAAGTTGAGGATGTCCACTCCACCTTCGGAACAGTTCAATCCGCGTTCAATCGGGCCGTGCATGAACAGGTTGTAGCACAGCTCCGGGGTATTCCTGCCCACGACCTCGTAATGCTTGTCATATCCCGCCTTGATGCTGTCCACTATGATGCCGAGATGGTGGTTGAAGCAGTCAAACAACACCTCCAGGGAACGATCGCCTGTACGGAGATCTTGCAGGGCGAAATGCAAGGCGAAACCCAGGTTCGCACGGGTGACATCCTGCAAAGGATACTCCCTGCCGGGCAGCGCTGTCCAGTTGCACCCCACTTTCGCCCGTTGCCGGGCAACACCCATTGGGTGGCCGTTCCGTGCAAAGCCTTCCTCACAGCCCACATTGAGTGAATAATCGACGCCGGTCCCGTCTTCAACGACATATTCGACACTCCGGCGAATCAAGTCCGGATTCACCCCGTCGTGAACCCGGAGGGCAATGTTCGCCGGAATGCGGAGCAGGTGCATGGCTTCCAGAATGAGGAAGGATAGGCGACTCGTCATGTCGGCTGTTCCATCGGGAGTCAGGCCTGCAATCTGGGAATAGTGCGTATCGTTGAAGAACACACTCGCAATCTGCCAGACCGCCTCTTCATCTGTCAGGATCCCGGCTTCCCTGTCTCGTTCATAGTAAGGGCGCAGCAGTTCATCCAGCTGCTGCAGTGCGCCTCCCTGAAAATACGTCCTGTCCAGTGTTTGAAAGTGTGCGATGAACTGGCAGGCTTCCCGCAGGGTTCGCGGCGCACCGTCCACAAGCCATTCATTCATTTCCGCCAGCTCCAGCAAGTTTCGGGCATGGTCAGGATCCGCTTCGGCTGCGGCCATGTTCCTGCTTTCACAAGCCAGACCTGCCACCCATTCCCGCATGCCGAGGACAACCTGCTCCTCGCCGTCATAAAATGAAGTATTGGACGGGTGGTTGAATGCCCGGTACCTGCGGATTTTAGTTAACAGACCGCCCCAACCCAGTTCCAGACCGATGTTCATATCGGGTGCGCAATGGTTCATGCCTCCGAACCCCGGACGCGTGTCATATTTCTCCCATGTCGACTCCAGTTCGGATGGCCTGTCTTCCG
>JANYKF010000337.1 GCA_025361665.1 Clostridiaceae bacterium | reverse complement strand
GTACAGATGCAGCAGTCGCTGGAAGAAGCGAAGGCAAGGGTGTCGGCAAATACAGTTTCCAGTCAATCCTTGAAGATGGCCATCACCGTGATCACGATTATCCCCATCATGTGCGTTTACCCATTTCTTCAGCGCTATTTCGTATCAGGCATGCTGGTCGGATCGGTCAAGGCGTAATGGGCCGAATTCCTGTCGGGCGGATGCAGTTCTTCAGTCATGGTACCCACTGCGGCAGTGACATTGGAAATGAAAGACAGAGGGTCAATAGAAAAGTCGGATCACGGAGGGACAGGACATGTTGAAAGTAGGAATTGTCGGTGTCAGGGGCTTATCCACGATCGCAGGTTTTCACGCGTTGAAGGATGTGGAAGTGACCGCACTTTGCGACCTGGACGACGCGCTGCTGCGGAATCAGAAGGAAAAATACGGCATACCGCATGCCTACCGCATCTTTGACGACATGCTGGAGTCGGATATCGACGCAGTCGTCATCGGCACCCCCATGCAGTGCCATGTCCCGCAGGCCATTGCCGCCCTGCAGGCAGGCAAGCACGTTTTGAGCGAAGTGACGGCAGGGGTTACGATGGATGAACTCTGGTGGCTCATCGAGAATGTGGAGCAATCAGGAAAAGTGTACATGATGGCGGAGAATTACTGCTATATGCCTGACAACCAGCTTGTCCTGAGCCTGGTGCGCGCCGGGATCCTGGGTGATGTCTATTATGGCGAAGGGGAATATCTGCATAACCTGCAGTCATTGATGACATACAATTATGGCGCCCACCAGAATGGAAAAACCTCATGGCGGAAATACTGGCAGATGGGAAAGCATGGCGCTTATTATCCCACGCACAGCATCGGGCCTGTCATGCAGTGGTTTGAAGGGGACCGGATCGAATCCGTTTCCTGTTTCGGCAGCGGAAGGCACTGTGATTTTGACCTCAGGCAGGAAGACACGACGGTCACGATGTGCCGGCTGGCCAGCGGCAAACTTGCCAGAGTCCGTTTGGATGCCGTTTCTCCACGTCCTCATCAGATGACGTATTATTCCATACAGGGAACGAAGGGTGTGGTGGAGTCCTCGCGTGTTGCCGGGCAGGAATCAAAAATCTGGGTCAAGGACATGGATCCGTCCGTGGATGAGGCGAAATGGCGGTCCCTGGCGGAATTCAAGGAATATTTGCCGAAACGGTATCTTGACGCGACCGAAGATCAAAGGAATTCAGGCCATGGCGGCGGCGATTTCTTCATCGTGGAAGACTTTGTCAAAGCCATAACCGAAGGGATCCATCCGACCGTCGATGTGTATCAGGCCTGTGAGTGGACGGCGGTGGCCCTCCTCAGCGAGTTGTCGATCACGAACAGGAGCCGTACGATGGACATGCCGCATTTTAGAAAGAACATGCCGTATGAAGAACAGATCATCAGATTATAGGCTGACACGGAGGACAATAACATGCCGGTTTATTCGGTAAACGCGCAATTGGCTGCCGATACGCTCCAAAGGATGGAAACCAAAGGGATCCCGACCGGCCTCGTCCACATCATGGAACACAGCGTGATTGAGCGTTTGGCTGGTGCCGGCGCCGGTGACTATGTCAAGGATCCTTACGGCGTCTATTTTCGCATGCTGGAAAACATCGGAGTCAGCATGGTGGATCAGATGCTGGCCGACAACCCGCTGTCGATGGGGGAAAAAGGGTATGAAGGCGGTGGCGGGGGGGCCACCACAGGGGGTGTTCCCATCGTTGAAGGTCATGTGATCGACACGCCGGAAGCCTGTGTCGAGTACATGGAAAAATATGATTTTCCTTCACTGGAACAGAAAATCAAAACTTTTGACGAGAAGCAGGCCATGCAGGATGTCATTGTCTTTGAATCCCAGTCGCAGCGGATATTGGGACCAGGCATGCTGAAATCGGGACATGGCATCATGTCGTTTCCCCATCTTGAATATTCGCGTTACGGATATGAAAACTACCTGATGGCCTACGTGCTCTATCCGGAAGTGATCGACCGGCTATTCAGGCTTCAGGCCGACTATGCGGTCCTGAAAAACCAGGCGGTGGTGAAGG
>JANYKF010000257.1 GCA_025361665.1 Clostridiaceae bacterium | reverse complement strand
CCGGCATTGTTGACCAGAATGTCGATTTTCCCGAAAACACCCATCGTTTCATCCACGATTTTCTCAATGTCTTCTGGGACTGTCACGTCGGCCTGGATGAAAATGGCCTCGACGCCATTCGCATTCCTGATTTCCTCCGCTGCCTGATGACCCAGCTCCGCCCGCCGTCCAACAATGACGATATTGGCGCCCGCCTGCGACAATGCTTCGACAATGCCGCGGCCGATGCCCGAATGACCGCCGGTGACGATGGCCACCTTGTCTTTGATGTAAATCTTGTCGACGATGGATTTCATGTTTTCCTCCTTTTTTCGAATCAGATGTCATCCCAGGAATACCTGTACCGTATCGGCAATGTACACAAGCGTACGAATCCAGCTTTGCCGTATTCACATAGGAATAATTATATCAGAATATTCCGTGATTTCAGTCAACCGTGACATGACCCGTTTTTGTTTTGCGAATGATTGTTTTGCGAATCATTATTTTGTGTAAAGTAGTTCTGTACCATATGGCTTCAATTTGGCAAATGCCACAGAAATGTCTGGATTGTCGGGAGGGAGAACACAAACAAATGAATATGGCTGCGCCCGATCGTATGGGTCATGCGGAAATCATGCTGGTGGATGACATATCATCCAGCCTCATGCTGCTTTCCCATATTCTGAAAAAGAACGGTTTCGGGGTGAGAACGGCAGATTCAGGAGAAATGGCACTTGCGTCGATCAAGATGAAAGCGCCGGACCTGGTCCTCCTGGATGTGATGATGCCGGGGCTTGACGGGTTTGAAGTCTGCAGGATGCTGAAGTTGGACCCGGATACGGAAAAGATCCCCGTGATCTTTCTGACTGCCCTGAATGACATCGGGAACTTCACTTCCGGATTTGGCGCCGGAGGCGCGGATTTCATCACAAAGCCGTTTCAGATGGAGGAAGTCCTCCTGCGCATCAATCGTCAGCTCGAGACACTTTACCTGAGGCGGGCGCTCGAGGCGAGCAACCTAAGCCTGACGGAATCCCAGATCCTGCTGCGGGCCAGCATCGAATGCCAGAAAGACACGATTCTTTTTTCCATGGACGCGAATTATGCGTACCTGTATTTCAACAAGGCGCACAAGGATGTCATGAAATTCGCATACGGCAGGGACATCGAATTGGGCATGAACATTTTGTCGTGCATCACGTCGGACGAAGACCGGATCGTGGCCAAGGAGAATTATGACCTGGCCTTGTCGGGCAGGTCCCACTCGAACATCAGGGTCTACGGCGACATCCATTCCGCCTGTTACGAAAGTTTTTTCAACCCAATCCTCGATGCCGAAAACAGGATCATCGGCGCCACGGGGCTGGCCAGAGACATCACCGAGCGCAAACGGGAAGAAGAGGCTTTCCGTGTCGTGTCCATGCGCCAGAATGCCATTCTGGCGGCTGTTCCGGACATCATCATGGAGGTGGATGAAAACAGGGTGTATACGTGGGCCAATCCGTCCGGCATCACGTTTTTCGGAGACGATGTCATCGGGACGGACGCCTCTGGCTATTTTGAGGGGGAGCAGGAAACGGACCGCATCGTGCAGCCGATCTTCGACGGGAACGAAGAAGTATTGTACGTCGAAAGCCTGCAGCGCCGCAAGGACGGGGCGAAACGGCTGCTTGCCTGGAACTGCAGGGTGCTCAAGGATGCCAGTGGCAAGGTGACAGGAGCACTATCTTCGGCGATTGACATCACCGAGCGCATGAATGCCGAAGAAGCCCTGCATCAGCGCCTTGCGGAAATGGAAGCGATACACACGGTGACGACTGCCCTGCGCATCGCCAAAACCCGAGACGATGCCCTGCCCATCATGCTGGACGAAACGCTGGCCGCGCTGGGAACCAACGCGGGGGCGATCTACCTCTATCATCCGGGTAGAAATGAACTCGACAATGCCATTTCACGAGGCTGGTTCAGACAGCTTTCCGATATCACGATCAAGCCGGGCGAAGGCATTGTCGGAGAAGTGTTTTCTGCCGGAAAGGCTCATGTCTCAGAGGTATTCTGGAGCGGTCCGGCTAATCACCAGAAAATAGCGCCAGAAGGCTGGAGCGGGATTTGCCTGCCCCTCCGCACCGATGAGATCATGGTCGGCACACTGGTTGTGGCCCTGCCCCCTCCGCACCGGATCACCCGGGAACAGGTTGCATTGCTGGAATCGCTTGCAGAGATTGCAGGTGCCGCTTTGCACCGCATGAGCCTATATGAGGAGACCGTGCGCCAACTGGATCGCCTTGAGGCGCTGCACAGCATAGACATCGCCATTACAGCCAACATGGATTTACGGATGACGCTCAATCTTCTGCTCGATCAGGTCAAAACGCAGCTCGATGTGGATGCAACAAGGGTGTTCCTGCTCGACCCGCATGCCCAGATACTCGAGTACGCCGCCGGGCGTGGCTTCCGCACGAAACTCACCCAGAACCGCATTCGGCTGGGTGGGGATTTCGCCGGGCGTGCCGCACTCGAGCGCCGCACCATACAGATCGACAATGCCGCATATTCAAGGATGAGTCCTCAGTTGACCGCATTCTGGTCCGGTGAGGGGTTCAGCACATACTTTGGCGTTCCGCTCATCGCCAAGGGCCAGGTCAAAGGTGTGCTCGAAGTCTATCACCGAACCTCCATCCACCCCGATCCGGACTGGTTCAGGTTTCTGGAAATCCTTGCCGGACAGGCGGCCATCGCCATCGACAGCACGCAGCTCTTTGAAAATCTGCAGCGGTCCAACGAGGAGCTGGCTCTAGCGTACGATACCACGATCGAGGGCTGGTCCCGTGCGCTTGACCTGCGCGACAAGGAAACCGAAGGACACACCCTGCGCGTCACGGAGATGACCCTGCGGCTGGAAAAAGCCAGGGGTATCAGCGACAGCGAACTCGTCAACGTCCGCCGGGGAACGCTCCTGCATGACATCGGCAAGAT
>JANYKF010000217.1 GCA_025361665.1 Clostridiaceae bacterium | reverse complement strand
CCCGAACGGCCCCCACATCCCGAACGGCCCCCGCATCCCGAACGGCCCCCACATCCCGGACGACCCCCGCATCCCGAACGGCTCCCGCATCCCGGACGGCCCCCGCATCCCGAACGGCCTTCCCATGCCCGGGTGGAATGCGGTCCGGAAGGCGTCAGGGCAGTGGATGCCGACGGAAATGCCTTTTCCCTGGAGGATCCGCACGTGACCGTGCTGGTGCCTTCCATGGGTGAATTCGGAGGGCGCCTGCTGGCGGCCTCCCTGCGGCATGTCGGCGTGCAGGCCGTCGCGCTTCCGCCTCCCGCAGAAGTGGAGCTGGCCCTGGGAAGGGGCGAGGTTTCCTGCAAGGAATGCCTCCCCCTGGTTCTGACGGTCGGGAGCATGCTCCGGTATGTCCGCGAACAGTGGGACGGAAACGGCATCCTCATTGACTTCATGCCGGAAACCTCCGGTCCGTGCCGCTTTGGCCAATACAACGTGATGATGCGGGAAGTGGCCGCCAGGCAGGGCCTGCGCAACGTTACCACGATCTCGCTGACTTCCGAGAACGGATACGCGGGTTTCGGAGCGAAATTCGCCTTGCGCGCCTGGCTGGCGGTGGTCATTTCCGACGTCATGGATGACATCCGCAGCGCGATGATGGTGCTGGCGGCAGATCTGCCGGCCGCGACGCTCATTTTCGAAACACAGCTGGTACGGATGGAACGGAGTGTCGAAACCGACTCCTTGCTGAAACTCCGAAGGGTTCTGCACGCTGCCGCCAGGGAACTGGCCGGCATTCGCAGGAAGAGCGAGTTGAAAGATGCTCCGAAAGTTGCGCTGGTCGGAGAGATTTATGTGCGGCGGGATGGGTTTTCACGACAGCACCTCGTGGAGCGGCTCAGCCTGGAAGGCGTTTTCGTCAGGACAGCACCGGTGGCCGAGTGGATCCATTATTGCGATTATATCGTGCAGAAGCGGCTTGTGGCCAAATCCGCACCGATGGACCGTCTGCGCGGCCGATTGTCCGGCTGGGTGAAGGATCCCTTTGAAACGGCCATACAGGGAATCTTTGCAGAGACCGGCCTGTTCATTCCCCATGATACGCGGGTGGAGCGGATGGTGCAGGCGGCTTCCGGCCTGGTGTCCCCGCGGCTGACCGGCGAGACCGTCCTCACAATCGGGGCGACCCTCACGGAATTGGTGGAAAGCGTGGATGGTGTTCTGGCCATCGGCCCGTTCGGGTGCATGCCCGCCCGCATTTCGGAGGCGATCCTCGTCAAGAAACTGGAAAAACACAAACTGGTTGTCGCAGGAGACCGGAACCTGGTGCGGAAAGTCATGAAATCGCACCCTGCCCTGCCATTTCTTTCCATCGAGACGGACGGGAATGTATTCCCGCAGCTGGTGGAATCACGCCTGGAAGCCTTTCTGATGCAGGTTCGCAGGGTTCACAGGACGCTGCGGTCCATCCGGTGACAGGGTGAAAGGGCTGCAGTCCATCCGGCGACAGGGTGAAAGGGCTGCGGTCCATCCGGTGACAGGGTGAAAGGGCTGTGGTCCATCCGGCGACAGGGTGAAAGGGACAAGCGAATCCGCCTGTCCCTTTCATATGCACATCATTCTTTTACCGTGATTTGACGAAGCGCGCAGGGTCAATCCAGCGATACCTTTCCGTTGCGGATCAGTTCCAGATTCCTGTTGATCAGTTTCAGCCTCTCCTGGACACAGGCATAGGAGCGAAGCGGATCTTCAGGGGTGTTCAGGCAATAGTCCAGCATTTTGTCCACGGTTGTTTTCGCGAGATGGCACCGGGTGTCCGAAGAAGCGTAATAAATGAACAGATCGCCGTTTTCACGGGCCACGGCCCCATTGCAGAAAATGACGTTGGATACGTCTCCGATGCGTTCCGATCCTTCCGGACCGATGAGGTACCCTCCCGGGCGATGCGTGACGATGTCCGGCTTGTCAAGGTCGGACAAAAAGGCGTAAACGACATAGCGCAGCCCGGCTGCCGTGTTGCGCACGCCATGGGCGATGTGCAGCCACCCTTTCGCCGTCTTGATGGGGGAGGGACCCTGGCCGTTCTTCACTTCCTTGATCGTGTGATATTCCTTGCACTCCATCAGGGTTTCTTGCGTCACGACCGCATTCTCCATGGTTTTCGCGTAGCCGAATCCGATGCCGCCGCCTTTTCCCGTTTCGATGAACCCATCTTGCGGACGGGTGTACAAGGCATACATCCCATGGATGAATT
>JANYKF010000186.1 GCA_025361665.1 Clostridiaceae bacterium | reverse complement strand
GGATGGACTGGTTCATGCGGATACGGCAGCCAAAGAAGCCATCGACATGAAGCGCCTGTGGGCGCTGGGCAACTGGAGCCGTTTTGTACGGCCCGGGTATGCGAGGATTGCCGCGGAATCACCGGATCGTGCCCTGCTGGTTTCCGCCTGGATATCTCCCGACGGCAAGGAAGTCGTGGCAGTGGCTGTGAATGAGGGCACGGAATCCATCACGTCCGATGTGACGGGACTTGCGAATCTGTCCGGCTTTTCCGACAAACCTGCCATGGCCGCATGGGAAACGTCGGAGGTGCTCAATTTGGAGAAAGTGTCGGAAGGGGTCGTCGGAAGCAGGACTTTTCCGGCACGAAGCATCACGACGCTCGTGATCCGCTGATATGCGGCATGAATCCTTTTTTCCGGCACTCAACAGAAATCATTCATTCGGGAGGTTATCGTCATGAACGGCAAACCGCAACAGTATGAACCCATCAATGCCGCATTTCCCCATCTCCTGCATGGGGGAGACTACAATCCGGACCAATGGATCAAGACCCCTGAAATATGGGACGAGGACATGCGGCTGATGAAACTCGCCGGGTGCAATGCGATGTCCGTCGGGATCTTCTCGTGGTCCTCTCTGGAACCTGAAGAAGGCCGATTCGAATTCAATTGGCTTGACACGATCATGGACAAGTTGGCTGCCCAGGGGGCCAAGGCGATCCTCGCAACACCGAGTGGCGCGCGTCCGGCCTGGATGTCCCGGGCATACCCCGAGGTGCTTCGCGTGGAAGCCGACAGGCATCGCAACCTGCATGGGCTGCGTCACAATCATTGCTATACGTCGCCGGTGTACCGTGAAAAGACGGAACGCATCAATCGTTTGCTGGCAGACAGGTACAAGGATCACCCCTCCTTGCTGGTCTGGCATATTTCCAATGAGTTCGGCGGAGAATGCCACTGCGATCTTTGCCAGGATGCCTTCCGCAACTGGTTGAGAAGCCGTTACGGCCATGATATCGAAGCGTTGAACCTTGCCTGGTGGACCGGGTTCTGGAGCCACCGGTTCAATGGATTCGACCAAATCGAATCACCCGCCCCTCACGGAGAAAACGCGGTTCATGGTCACAATCTGGATTGGAAGCGGTTTGTGACCTTTCAGACAACGGAGTTCATGAAAAACGAAATGAAGCCGCTTCGCGAACTGACTCCGAATGTGCCGATCACGACGAACCTGATGGGTACCTATACCGGTCTTGATTACTGGAAGATGGCTCCTGAACTGGATTTGGTATCCTGGGACAACTATCCGTCCTGGCATTGCGGCGGTATGAAAACCTGGGAACTGGCTGCGGACATCTCGTTTGTCCATGACCTCACCCGCAGCCTCAAGGGCGGAAAACCCTTCATGCTGATGGAGAGCACACCGAGCATCGTGAACTGGCAGCCGGTCAACAAGCTCAAGAGGCCCGGCATGCATCGGCTGTCCTCCTTGCAGGCGGTTGCGCACGGTTCGGATACCGTTCAGTATTTCCAGTGGCGCAAGAGCCGTGGCGCTTCCGAAAAACTGCATGGCGCCGTGGTGGATCATGTCGGACATGAACATACCCGCGTCTTTCGGGATGTGGCCGAGGTAGGCGAAGATCTGCGGAAACTGGCTCCTATAGGCGGGTCGACGGTCAGGCCCGATGTGGCGTTGATCTACGACTGGGAAAACCGCTGGGCCATCGACGACGCGCAGGCACTTCGCAACGGTCCCGGTCAAAAGGGATATGAGCAGGCCTGCAAGGCGCATTACAGGGCATTTTGGAAACTGGGCGTCCCTGTGGATGTCATCAATGAGGATTGCGACTTCGCTGGATACAAACTGGTGGTGGCACCCATGCTGTACATGCTCAGGCCCGGTGTTGCGGAGCGGCTCACGGCGTTTGTGGAAGCCGGCGGAACATTGGTGACCGGTTATTTCTCAGGTTATGTCGATGAGAGCGATTTGTGTTTCCTGGGGGGGGTTCCCGGACCGCTGCGCAAGGTGACCGGCATCTGGGCCGAAGAAATCGACTCCTTGCACGACAACGACGAGAACGGTATCCGGTTTGCCGCCGACAACGACTTGAAACTGGCGGGAACCTACAAGGCCCACACTTACTGCGAGCTCATCCATGCGGAGACAGCCCGCATTGCGGCCACTTACGCATCCGACTTCTATGCGGGCCGTCCGGCCGTTACAGTCAACGCCTATGGGACTGGAGAAGCCTGGTATGTGGCTGCCCGATCGGAATTCGCCTTCCTGCGTGATTTTTATGCTGCCCTGACTGGGAAAATGCGATTGTTAAGGGCATTGGATGCCGATTTGCCGGAGGGGGTCACCGCTGTACTCCGCACGAACGGCAAGGATCGGTTCGTATTCCTCATGAATTTCTCAGAGGCACGGCAAGCGGTGCGGATGCCCGGGGAGGCGGAGGAAATGCTCTCCGGCAAGCGAATGCAAGGGGAAGTGGCCCTGGAACCGTACGATGTGAAGGTTTTGCATTACCGTCAAGAGGATTGCCGTCAAGAGGATTGCCGTCAAAAGGATTGATCGGATTTGCCAAATTGCTGATATAATGTCTGGTAGGGTAAACGATAGATGCTTCGCCCCGAACACTAGGAAGCCACTATAAATGCGTCTTGGCTTTATGGTTTCAGTTATTGATTCGACGCATTTATAGGGTAGCAAATCATTGTTTTGCATCAATTTTTCTTTCCAGGAGGAATGCAGGATGAACAAAATAAGGCTCGGACTGATCGGATGCGGCGGGATCGCCAACTACCATGTGGATCACCTGCTGCAGATGGAGGATGTTGAAATCGTGGCGGCGGCGGATCCCGTGATGACCCGCCTGGATGCGATGGCTTTGAGAACCGGCGCCAAACGGCTGTACAAAAGCCACACCGAGCTTTATGACGCCGAAGCGGCCACTGCTTTGGATGCCGTCTATATCTGCATAGAGCCAACCGCGCACACCGACACGGAATACAGGGCGATTGAAAAGGGATGGCATTTCCTTGTGGAAAAGCCGATGACGCTGGACATCAGCATGGCCGAAGATATCGCCGCCAGGGTGAAGGCACGGAAACTGCTCACCCACGTGGGCTTTCAGGATCGGTATCTCGATATCATCGAGCCGATCAGGGCAGAATTGCCGAAACATCGCACGGGAATCGTATATGGCTCCTGGGTGGGTGGTATTCCGATGGTGTGGTGGTGGCTCAAAAAATCCACTTGCGGCGCGCAGCTGGTCGAACAGAACATTCACCTGGTGGACATGCTCCGTTACTTTTTCGGAGAACCGCAATCCGTGTATGCCACCTGCTCACGCGGCATCGTTGAACCTTTCGAAAAGGACGGCATCGCCTATGATACCGATGACCATTCGACCTGCGTCATCACCTTCAAAAACAGCGTAACGGCAACCTTGTTCACGGGCTGCTATGCCGACAACGGCTTTGAGCACAACGGGCTCACGATCATCGCCAAGGACATGACCATCGAATACAAGCTGCGAAAATCCTCCACCTTCATCAGCAAGGCGGAGACAAGGGAATACCGCACGTCTGTTGACCAGGGACTGACGCTTGACCGTACTTTCATGAATGCCATCAAGTCCGGCGACGGCTCCTTGATCCGTTCCCCATACGCCGATGCGGTGGAGTCCCTCAGGCTGGCGCTTGCGGCAAACGAGTCCATGGAGTCCGGTTTGGTCGTGAGATTCAAATAGCACGGGGGTAGAAAGGCGGACAGTGGCATGTTTTCAAAAAAAGTGGTAGACGGCCTTGCCGGATCATCCATGATCCGGGCCATGTTCGAAGAAGGAAACAGGCTCCGCAAGCAGTTCGGCGCGGACAATGTATTCGACTTCAGCATCGGAAACCCGGAAATAGAACCGCCGGAGCCTGTTCTCGCAAGCCTGCGTTCGCTGGTGCTCTCAGACGCGAAGGGAACACATCGGTACATGCCCAATGCCGGACTCGATGAAGTGCGCGCGAAAGTGGCGGCCTGGCTGTCCGGAAGAAGCAGCGTCCCGCTGGACGCCGGCCATGTCGTCATGGTGTGCGGTGCGGCAGCCGGCCTGAACATCGTGCTGAAGGCACTGCTCAATCCCGATGAGGAAGTCGTGGTCCTTGCCCCTTACTTTGTGGAATACCTGTCCTATATCGGCAATGCGGGTGGAAAACCGGTCGTCGTGAAACTGAAGAAGGATTCTTTCGCACTGGACGTTGATGCCGTCGAGGCGGTGCTGACGCCAAACACGAAAGCCGTCATCCTCAACTCGCCGAACAACCCGACCGGCGTCATCCTCGACCGGTCTGGCCTGGAAGCCCTGTCCGCCTTGCTGGAACGCAAGGGCAGGGAGTTTGGCACGGAAATCTATGTCATCTCGGACGAACCCTATGTGAGCATCGTTTATGACGGGGTTGTCGTGCCGAATGTGATGTCGATTTTCCGGAATGCGATTGTCGTCAATTCATTCAGCAAGTCACTTGCCCTCCCGGGTGAGCGGATCGGCTATATTTCCGCATCGAGCCGCATTGCATCCGTATCGACGCTGATGGGGGCATTGGTTTCCCTGAACCGGACGCTCGGGTTCGTCAATGCACCGGCCTTGTTTCAACGTGTGGTTGCCGAAAACCTGGATGTCACGGTGGACACGGAGTTCTATAAAATCCGCAGGGATCTGCTGTACAACCATCTTGTCTCCATCGGGTTCTCCTGCGTGAAACCGGGTGGCGCCTTTTACCTGTTTCCACAGTCGCCGATCGCGGATGATGTGGCCTTTGCGAAGAATGCGGTCAAGTACAACCTCCTCGTTGTCCCGGGAAGCAGTTTCGGCTGTCCGGGCCATTTCCGCCTGTCCTACTGCGTCAACCTCGGTACGATCGAACGGTCATTGCCGGCTTTCACGAAGCTGGCAGCGGAATACACATGCTTCGCGGCGAATCACCAGGAAGACCTGTAAATGCGTCCGAATCTATTTGTTTATGTTATTTAAACGACGAATTTACAGGGTGGAATATGACTGACAGACGAATTCGCAATTCGGCAAAGGCACTCATCATCAAGGATGGAAAGATGCTCGCTGCAAAAATAAACGATAATGGCGACATCTTTTTCGTCATGCCCGGCGGCGGCCAGGATGCAGAGGAACTGCTGTCCGAGGCAGTCAGGAGGGAATGCGCGGAAGAAATGGGGATTGAAGTAGTACCGAAATCACTGGAGTTCGTGATAGAGGGGACACATGGAGAATCATTTCACAGAGTTGATTTGGTTTTCCATTGCGAGTATGTCGGGAAAATCGAAAATGCCGAAATTCAGGCCGATGTTCATCAAGTAGGGTATGAATGGCTTTCAATAGAGGGTTTGATGGATCAGCCGCTCTATCCATCAAAACTTCGTTCACAAGTCATCCGTTTTTACAATCATGAGAAAACCGATGTTTATCTTGGAAATGAAAGCATGGGATAACAAAAGTGGATGTTAGATCTCAGCACCGCATCACGATTAGCTCCCCGTGCTCTCATACCGTTTTAGCCCCTGTTTCCATATAAACTGTGCCAAACCCGTGAACACGGCGACTACCGCCAAGGTGGACGCCCACTCTTTTCCTGACAGGATCCCCGTGAAGAACTGCGTGGGAACCGTGGCCAGCAGGGCATAGGGAAGAATGACATACAGAACCGTCTTCATGGCTCCTTGAAAGACGATGCCCGGCACCCGGAAGGAAAACCCCATCAATTCGCCTTCCAATTCGTTGAGAGACTCGATTCTCGTGAACCAGAACGCCGCCGACCGCATCAGAAGGACAAGATTGTAAAGCAGAAGAAGCATGGTGGCCAAAAGGAAAAGATAACCCAGGACAAGCCCGACGGTCAGCCTGATGCCCATCGCGGCAGTGGCCCAGATGACCATCGCGATTCCGGGAAGGGCCAGAAACCCGGCTCCGATGTCGATGGATTCGAAACTGGTGAAAAACAGCGGATGAACAGGTTTGGTGAGGTAGAGGTCAAGCTTTCCGCTTCTGATTTTCTCCGGCAGTCCGATGAGTCCGAAGAAATAAAGACACATTTCAATGCCGTCGATGATGGAGAAAGTTCCAACGAAGAAAACCATCTGCTCCCTTGTCCAGCCGTTCACGCTGTCCACATTCAGGAACAGGGTGGAGAAGACGACAAGCTGCACGACAAACAGCGTGCTGTCCACGAAAAAAGCCGTCCAGAAACTGGCACGATACATCATCTGCCTGCCGAGGCGGATTTTTAGCATCGTGGAGAGCAGCTTCAGATGCCTCCGGACAGATTTCATGCTCCAACCCCCTCATCATCCCGGCGCAAGACCCGCCAGGCCCATTCGCCCAATAACAGGAACCCGGCAGTCCAGCCTGCAATGATCAACAATCCGCTGATCCCCTCGTCAGCCTTCAGGCCCAGAAAAAGGGAAGCAGGAAGATACTGGATATAATAGAACGGCATCCAGCGCATCACTTCCTGGACGCCCATCGGCAGAAGCGTCAGAGGAAGGAGCGTTCCGG
>JANYKF010000177.1 GCA_025361665.1 Clostridiaceae bacterium | reverse complement strand
TGGTCATCCTCGCCAGCTTTCTCTCCTCCCTTTACGGCACGGGATTCGTGGTCTGGCTGTTCGGCGTGCTGCCGAAGGACGGCAAGAACGACTTCATCTACCTGCGCATGTTCTGGCTGCGCATCTCCTTCACGGTCGTGACCATTCTGGGCGGATTCGTGGTGGATCTGTTTCACAAAGGATATGCCGGCTTCCTGCTGCTCTTTTCCCTCAGCCTTTTATTGTCCGTATTGGATACCATCCTCCTGATGAAAATCAAAGAGCCGGAATATGAGGTGGACGGACATGTGAAACCCAGGATCTCCATGCTGCTGGAGCCATTGCGGAATGAGCGGTTTCGATCCTATCTGCTCTTTGTCTTCCTGTTCTTCGGCGTCCTCACCATGTCCGGCACGTTCACGTCCGTCTATCTGATTCGTTACATGAAATTCGACTATACCTTTATTTCAGCCATCAATGTCATCCAATACATATGCCTGATTGGCTTCACGACCTTGTGGAGGAGGGTGGAAGCCAAAAAGGGGGTTTTGCACGTATTCCGCCTCACGGCGACGATTGCTGTCATGGAATTCCTGCTCTACGGGTTTCTCACCAGCAGGACGGCCTGGATCCTCGTTCCGGCCACCATCCTGGCGGGAATCGGGAACAGCGGCTTCAACATCACCGTGATGAACTACCGCTACGCCATCATGCCGGAGAAGAACCGGACCGTATATGAAAGCTGTTTTGCCGGCGTGGTCGGGTTGGCGACCCTTCTTTCACCCATCGTCGGGAACTTCATCATGCAGCGGCTCCCGGTTGTCACCAACCGCCTGTTCGAATACAGCAAGTTCCAGTTCATGTACCTGCTGTCTTTCATCCTGGTCCAACTGATCCTTTTCCTGTCTTTCAACACCCCATCCAGGCGCCGTCTCATTCAATAGGAACCGGAAAGAGAAAGCATGACCCATATTCAGTAAGAATCGGAAAGAAGAAACATGGCACATGTTCAGTAAGCATCGGAAAGAAGAAGCGCGGTACATGAAAAATTATTCCATTCAAAAAGGGGGAAACAGACATGAAACGAATACCGGACATTTCTCTGGCATCCTACTCCTTCCATGGCCTGCACGCGGCGGGCATGATCGATGTCTTCCATTATCTCAACATCGCCAAATTCCGCTACCGCGTGAACCATGCCGACATCTGGAGCGGATTCATTCCTGTCACGGAGGAGGCCTTCATTGCGAAAATCCGGCAAACGCTTGACGAAAACGAAATGGCGCTTGCCAACCTGTGTGTGGACGGTGCCCATGTTTGGGAAGATGATGCGGATGAGCGCGCGAAGAATGCAAAAAGGGCCGCGGACTTCATCCGAATCGGAGAGGCGTTGGGCGCGAAAACAATCCGCATCGATACAGGCGGACGGGAAGCAGCATGGACGGAGCAGCAATTCGATGTGATTGTGAGGCAGTACCGCGAGTGGGCCCATCGGGCAGGCGAGATGGGCTATCGCATCGGAACGGAAAACCACTGGGGTGCCACGCAGCGCCCCGGAAACGTGGTGAAACTGGCAAAAGCCGTCGACCATCCGTCTTTCGGTGTCCTGTTCCATTTCGGGAATGTCCAGGACATGGATGTGGAGGCAGGAAACGAAATGCTGGTCCCTTACGCCATGCATACGCACATTGCCGCAGTCGTGGCGGAAAATTGCGGCCCTCTGATGGGAAAACTCCTGGATGCGGGATATGAAGGCGCGTTCAGCTGTGAACACCATACGGGCAGGAATGAATATGAACAGGTGGAATGGCAGCTTGGGGCCATTCGGAGAAATGTGGCGCTTTTGATGGATGAAAGGGGAACGACATGAAGAAGACACGCATCGGGATCATTGGTGTCGGCATCATCGGGGAACAGCACCTCATCAACTACGCGACGGATGACAGGGTGGAAGTGGCTGCGGCATGCGACATCAATCCGGCCCGACTCACGGAAATGTGCGACAAGTACGGCATTCCGAACCGATATGAAAACATCGGCCGGTTTTTGGACCGGGACGATCTGGACACCGTGGATGTCTGCCTGCACAACCACCTTCACGCGCCGGTTTCCATCGAGGTCATGCGCAGGGGACGGCATGCGTATTGTGAAAAGCCCATGGCCGGCACGTTCGCGGATGCGCGCGACATGCACGATGCCAGCAGGAAATACGGCAGGATGCTTCACATCCAGCTGGCCTACCTGTATCAGCTTGAAACGCAAGTGGCCAAGCGCTTCATCGATTCGGGAGACCTGGGACGCATCTACCATGCCCGTTCCACCGGATTCCGCCGTCGCGGGCGCCCCTTCGTGGACGGATATGCCACGAAGGAATTCGTGAATTCCGACTGGTCCGGCGGCGGAGCCCTGTTCGACATGGCCGTCTATCACATTTCACAGCTGCTGTACCTTCTGGGAAATCCCGAGCCGGAGCGCATCACAGGAAAGGTGTACCAGGAAATCGGCATGGATCCGGTCCGCAGGGAAATCAGCGGATACAATGTCGAGGAGTTCGGCTGCGGGTTTGCCCGTTTCAAGGACGGCCTCACCATGGATATCGTGGAGTCCTGGGCAGCCCACCTGGACGGGTTCGGCGGAAGCGCCATCATGGGATCGGAAGCGGGAATCCGGCTTGAGCCGCTCAGCTTCCACACCACGCGCCATGATGTGCAGAGCGACACCACCTTCGATCTGGATGCGATGAAGTACAGGGAAGGCACTGTCTTCGCGGAACGTTCCAGGCATTATGCGTCTTCGCAGAAGCATTGGGTCAGCGCATTGCGCGGAGAAGCGGAACTGCTTGACACGGCAGGCATCGCCTTGCATACGTCCCTGATTCAGGCAGGCATTTTCCTTTCCGGCACATTGGGAAGGGAAGTGACGGCGGAGGAAGTGAAGGCGCTGTCCAAATCGGCCGCCCGTGTCATTCCCAATCTGACGTGAACGGGGTTGATCTGACGTGAACGGGGTTGATCTGACGTGAACGGGGTTGATTTGACGTGAACGGGGTTGATTTGGTATGAACGGGGTTGATTTGACGTGAACGGGGTTGATCTGACGTGAACGGGGTTGTCAAGTTGATGTCGGGAAAATATGAGTTTCTCACGAATTTCAGACAGGATACTCCTCGCCGG
>JANYKF010000176.1 GCA_025361665.1 Clostridiaceae bacterium | reverse complement strand
AAAATCGACTTTTTGCACGAGAATCATCATTTCGGTCTGTTTTTCAAATCACGAATCACTTCGCATTCGCATCGTGAAACTTCCCGGTCAGCCGCAGCAAGGGTCCACAGTGTGAATGGCGGGCTCCAGCCCTGCCGTGGCAGCCGCATAGGCAAAGCTTCCATGGTTGGCCGCCGCCGCATGGCAGCCAAACCGGTCTGCACAAATGACAGCCATGTTCCCAACCGGTTTCCCCATTCTCTCAAGACGGGCATGAAGCCGGCAGACGGCTGAAGTTGCGGCATCCTGAGGCGAGAGTCCCTGCCGCATCAACTCGACCGCATGGAAGGACAGGCAGCCTTTCATGATGTCTTCCCCCAAACCGGTCGCCACTGCACCGCCGACGTCATTGTCAACATAAAATCCCGATCCGGCAAGCGGGCTGTCACCCACCCTGCCCCTCATCTTCATGGCCAGTCCACTCGTGGAGGTGCCTGCCGCCATGTCACCGTTCACATCCAGTGCAACAATGCCGACGGTGTCATGCCCGAAAGCCGCTTCTCCCTGCCTGATGTTCGCAGAGTCCAACTCCTGTCGCCGGTGCATCCATTCCTTTTGGTTGGATTCCGTAAGCAGTTCTGTTTCAGCATAGCCCATGCGGGCGGCAAATTCCTCCGCACCGATCCCCATAAGCAGATTTGGCGGACTTTCCCGCATGACGCGCACAGCGATTTCAAATGGGTTGGCATATCCTTTCATGGCAGCCACGGCACCCAGTTTCATGGTTTTCCCGTCCATGCAGGCAGCATCCAGTTCCACTTCCCCTTCACAGTTCGGGAAACCGGCATATCCCACATTGTCCACATCGGGATCCGCCTCAACCGACGCAGCCAAAACCTGCAGTGCCTCCACTGCGGAACAACCGGCTTTGAGCTTTTGCGCCGCCAGGCGGTTTCCGGGAAATGAAAAGACCCATGTCGAAATGACCATCCAATCCATTGCAAGACCCTCCATTGGTTCCGAAACATAGAATTCATGACGGTTTCCTGATGGGTGGTCCCCGACTATGGTGCACCCTGTCATCTGTCATGTCGGATTTTGAACTCACGACCGCAACGCCTGATATTCCGTGGGCAGGATGTTGTAGCGCCGCTTGAAGGCCCTCCGGAAAGAATGGGCGCTGGTGTATCCGACGGAATCCGAAACTTCCTGCACGGACACATTGCCTTTTTTGAAATACTCGCAGGCCATGTCCATCCGGTACGCTTCCAGATAGTTGCTGAAAGTCTTTCCGGTCTTTTCCACAAACAGCGCGTTGATGGCGTTGACGGAAACCGGAAACTTCTCCCGCAGGTCGGCCATGCATAAACAGGGATTGGCGAAGGATTGCCGTGCAAAATCAATAATTGTGTCATGCAATTCTTCTTCCTTCTGCTGCTGGCTTTCACGGGATTTCTCCGCCATGGACAGGCAGATCAGCCTGGCGCATTCCAGTACTTTTGCCAGATCCTGGCCGGCCATCTCCTGGATGTTCTGCAGCAGGACCGGCACATCAAAGGTGGAACGCTCCAAAAGGTGGATCAGCATTCCGCATATCTCGGATGCAAGCAAGTCGGAAAGAATCGGGTTGAGCTTCTGGCGAACCAGGTTCTCGTCGGAAAGCCTTTCAAACAGTCCATCGACCACTTCCCGATTTCCCGCCCACACCTGGTGGAGAATCTGGTTCTCAAACTCAAATGGAAAGAAATAGGGCTTTTGCCCCTTCGGCAAATCCGAATACCAGAACGGTTCGTCATAATCGGCATAGGCCATGGCCTGCCTGGCTTCCTCGAAGGAAAGATGGACGTCCATCAACGTGTCGTGAATCTGGCCGACCGATGTTTTCAGGAACAGGTGATGATTCTCCCGAAACTCTGCATGCCAATCCCGAAGCGCTTCCCTGAAATCATCCAGGAACATTTTCCTGTCCATCTGCGGCAAGGGGAGCAGAAAGGTGATGCCGTCTTCCATCATGTCATCCGAAGCATGGGCAAACAACAAAAACGACGAATGGTATTTTTCCTGAAAGAGGAAGCGCAGCAAAGTCTTCCTGCTGAAAGTCGCTTCCGAATCCCCGGTTTCCCTATCCACGCTGAGAATCATCACAAGGAAGCCCGGTGCCTGCAACTCCACTTTTGCCAGGTGCATGTCCCTGTCCAACTGCTGCGTGTTGAAAAACTTGCCCGACAGCAAGCGAAACAGGAAAATGGCTTGGATGATAGGTCTTTGCGTCTCCAGAACCTGTGCCAGATCCCGGTTTTTTTCCAGCATCTGCATGATATTACGTCGGATGCGATCCGATTCGCTTGGCAGCCAAAGGCTTTCCGTCCTGTCCGACAAGCCGATGGCCGCCGCGATTTCCTGCCAGGGCCGCGCATTCCTCCTGGATAGCCAGAATGCCAAAGCAGCCCCTCCAAGCAACGCCAACAGGAAAACCACCGCAACGACCAGACCAAGCTGCCACATCTGGCCATATGCGAAAGACGTGGGAACGGCGGAAAGATAGGTCCATCCAAATGAGGCAGAGCGTACAAACGTAACGGAATACCGATTGCCGCCATATCGGTACATCAGGTGCCCTTCATTCGTATTCGGCAATTCGGGGAGCGAAGCCGTCAACCCTTCAGGAGTGCCGGTCGCATATACTCCAGTCAGCACTTTTCTGTCTGCATTGATGACGATGGCCTGACCCGCATCTCCAAGCTCCACGCCGGAAAGCAGCCGCTGCAATTCATTCCCGTCAACAATGACGGCCAGATATCCATCAATGCGGGAATGGTATTCCAGCGGGAGGGATTGCAAATAAATCATCGACTGCCCTGTTTTCACAGTGGGGCCGCTCTTCACCAGCACCTCGGCCGCAGGATAGAAATCCTTGTCATGCCGCAGCTCCGCAGCAAACGCTCGCCATTGCTCGGAATCCATATTATCCCATTTAAAGTATGTTCC
This sequence comes from Clostridiaceae bacterium, assembly GCA_025361665.1. Classification (GTDB taxonomy): domain Bacteria; phylum Bacillota; class Clostridia; order DSM-8532; family DSM-8532; genus JAEWSN01. The sequence continues at coordinate 1,214 of JANYKF010000176.1, read as the reverse complement.
GTAAAACCGCGAGAAATCCAAAAATGCATCCGTTGAAGACAATGTGATGTCGGAACGATTGTAGTGGATGTAATACTCCGCAATGAGCGGATTCGTGTTGCTGTACCTGCGCACGGCCTCGGCGCTTTCCTTGATGCGGAGGATGTCGGTTGAATTCAAACGCCTGGTGGCCATGGTGCCCAGCGACGTGATGTCCTGGTTCATCGCCATCCGGTCCATGAAGGTGATCATGGTTCCGAGCTGCTGGCTGGCCACGCTTTCCGTATCACGAAGGCGGACAAGGTTGGCGCGGTCCGTCTGGGCCTGCATATTCCGGGCTGCCATCACGTACAGAATGCTTCCTGAAACAGTAGGCAGCACCAGCACAATCAGGTAGGAAAGAAGAAACCCGAGTACGATTTTCCGGTTCATCCGGTGGCCGAGTACAGAGTCACGCCCTTTTATGCTCCTTTTTTCCTGACCTCCAGCTTTCCGCATGGGATGCTTCCACTCCAGTCCGGCTGTCACACCTTGGCCAAACGGCGAGTCCGTATGATTGCTCCATTAGCATACCCTCATGAGGGTTGAACGGCAAGTGCCTTCCTTGAAATCACAAGGATACGGGGCCGTCTCTTTCGAAACAACCCCGTATCTTTTCAAACTAAGTTTTTACCATTGCGGAAGGTACTCGTTTACTGTCTGACGACAATTGAAAACCTTTCACGTCCGATGGACCGCATTCGTCATGCCTGGTTACTTCCCGGCATAAATGCTGGTATAGGCGGCGTTGAAAATCTCAAGAATCTTCGGTAGTCCGACAGAATCCAATCCTGCCAGATAAGCGTCCCAATCCTTCGTGATGTCCTTTTTCCCTGTGATGAATTCGACATTTGCCTGTTTCACATACTTGCCGTATTCCACTTTCAGGGTAACCAATTCGCTCATGGTTGCGTCAGAGAACTTGAGTGGCGGCACAACCTTGTCAAACTGCGCATAAGGACGATAGTTCTTTGCTGTCTGCTCGTACAGGAACAGTTCGAGTCCTTCCATGCTGGTCCGTTCCAATTTCAGATCGGTTGTCTGGCCAAGACGAAGGGCATCGGTTTCCGCGAAGGGGCCAAGGCGGGTCCATGTCTGATTCTGCGGTTCGGAATCGTTCCACGGGATCAGCTGGGTCCAAACGGCCGGTTTGCCGTTGATGCCCATTTCGCCGGCTTTGGGATCACGCCACGCCA
>JANYKF010000138.1 GCA_025361665.1 Clostridiaceae bacterium | reverse complement strand
GTCTTCGCCGGAATAAATCTGGAAATCGGGCTCCACCACGGAACGGGTTTCTGCGGTCTGCAGCAGATTGCATTCCTTCACGCCGACGATATTGGACACTTCGGAAAGGTGCTTCATCGTTTTCGGGGCGATATTCAGGTTCGTGCGGGAAGGAACGTTATAGACAACCATCGGAATGGAGACGCTGGCGGCCACGACGGAGAAATGCCGTACAAGGCCTTCCTGCGTCGTTTTGTTGTAATAGGGGGTGACGGACAGGACGGAGTCGGCCCCTATGGATTCGGCGTACTGCGTCAGCCGGATGGCATGCTTCGTGTCATTGCTGCCCGTATTGGCCATGACATGCACGCGCCGGGCAATTTTCCCTATGGTGAACTTCATGACGGCCATATGCTCTTCGTCGGGCATGGTGGAGGCCTCTCCCGTGGTTCCGCAGGAGAGGATGGCATCCGTTCCCTGGGCAATTTGCCACTCAATCAGCTCTTCCAGCTTGGCATAATCCACCCCGTCTTCCGTGAAGGGCGTAACCAGGGCCACACAGGAACCGGTAAACAAGGGCTTTCTCATGATGCACGCTCCCTTTCTCGTACGATGGCTTCCAGATTTGCGACCGGGCGGGTCGGCTCTGCCGATGCCGTCTGGTGGCGGCGGGCAAAGAAAAGACCGCCGAATCACGTTCTATCGGCGGTCTGCTTGCGCAAGGAATGCGGCAATGTGATTCCTACCGATAGCACTCCACCCGTTCCAACATGGTAACGGATGACAGTCGGGCGGCTGTTGGCCGGGCGACCAGATGATTGCCGCACAGGAAGCAACCCCTTCGGCAACGATCCCTTTCCGCCGGAATCCCTGAGCCCTGTGGCCCTCCTCCGGTATACTGATGATCCTTGCACCTCTATCTGTGAGTGTATGAAATTACAGAAATGGTACCACGATTCCGTTTTGTTGTCAAACACCAGGCGCAATGGTATGATGAAGGTGCTCGAAATCAGCTTATCCCCGCAGGAGGAACCGGTTTGGCTCAGTCGCGAAATCAGGGTGGAAATGAAGGAAACAAGGCGGGCAGGCGTTCCGCGAACAGCGGTGCCTCATCCCGCAGGAAAGAGGCGCATTCCGGCAAAGCCCCGCGTTCCCTGTCCGCGGCGTCCGACACGCGGGCGCATTCCGGCAATGCCCCGCGTTCCCTGTCCGCGGCGTCCGACACGCGGGCGCATTCCGGCCCGACCGGGAACCGCTCCGCGCCGGCAGGCGGAATCCGATCCTCCGGAGTGCGCCAGAAAACAGGGTCGATGACGCAAGGCAGGATGGGGTCGGCATCCGCGCTGCCACCGACTCCACCTCTCGTCAGAAAGGAAATCTCCGGCATCCTTCTGATGGCCTTCGGTATCCTCCTATTCATGGGCATTTTTATGGAAGAAACGGCCGGATCGTTCGGATACGCGCTGCAGGTGCTGGCAGGCGGGCTGTTCGGCATTACCGCCTGGTTTTTGCCGTTCCTTGTTTTTGGACAAGGCGCCTACCGCCTGTTTTCACGCAACGGGCATCCGCTGTGGAACAGGTTTTTCAATTTTGTCCTGCTGCTGATGCTCATTTCAGCCATGTTTGCAGCCGGTGCCCACCCGCTTTCCTTTTATCGGGATGGGCACCTCTTTCCATTACTCGGTGTTTTTTTCAAGGAAGGGGTGGATACGCTCAGTCGGACATCGGCGCAGGGGTTCTATGGAGGAGGCTTGTTTGGCGGCATCCTTGGCGTACCCTTGCTGTTTGTCTTTCAAAAAGCGGGGGCCATGGTGGTGCTGGCCACGTTTGGGGTGATTGTCGCACTCATTGTCACCCGCATCTCCATCATGGATGCTGCGCGTTCGGTTGCACGGGGTACGGCCGGCACGTTCGGCAGCATGGTCGAAGCCTCCCGCAGGCGTCGGGAAGCCCGTCTTGAAATGTATGCGGCGCAGACGGTCGCTGAAAAGGAAATGACCACAAGCCAGTGGTTCGGCAAAAAAACAGCGGCAGCCGTGCCTTCGAAGACAAAAGATGCCTTGCCCGCGAAAACGGGGTCGCAGGCAGGTGGAAAAACGGCGGGAGAGCCGGAAAAGGAAAAACTTGTCCGCCCGCGCGGGGGGCGTTTTCTGGAAGTGGAATCGTTCGACCCGTGGGATCTGCCGGAAGACCGGGAACCGGACGAGGGACCCACATTCCAGTACCCGTCTTCTTTCGTCCGCATCGACAGGGATGTGGGCGATTTGCGCATCGGCCGGAATGACGATGCGGAAAGCACGTCAATGCGGGATGGGTCCGGTCCGCAGCATCCAGTGCAGGGTTTGGACTCGGCGCACCTTGCCGGTTCTGATCCGTCTTCCCAAATCGGTCTGACGGACGGAGCAGGCAAAACGCCTGTTCCCGAGTCTTTCGCGGGCATGGGTTCCACCACGGGGAAACCATCCGGATCAGACAAAGACCCATTGGGAAAAGACCAGAAAGACGGTGCTTCTTTCGTGGATGCCGGAACACCCGGAAAACAGGCTTCAGCCGCGCTGAAAGCCGAAGGGACGGGCAAGGATCCGGCAGCTCCGCCGCATGCAGATCCAAAGCTTTTCGGACTTCCGGAAAAGGACATTGCGCAGAAGTGGGAAGACAACCTCCGGAGAGAAGAAGCGAACCGCCGCGGGAATGCGGGAACACCCGCACTGGCGGAAGGGATTCGCGTCGATGCGCTCCCGGACGCGCGTCCATACACGTTCCCGCCCATCATGCTGCTGCGGCAGGCCCGGGAGGATGAACAGAACATGCGCCGCATCCGGGCGACGGCGGATGAAAATGCGCGAAAGCTGGAAGCGACCCTTGAAAGTTTCGGGATTGGCGCGAAGGTCATCCATATTTCCGTGGGTCCGGCCATCACGCGCTATGAACTGCATCCCGCGCCAGGCATCAAGGTCAGCCGCATCGTGAACCTGACGGATGACATCGCGATGAACCTTGCCTCCTCCGGTGTCCGCATCGAGGCTCCCATTCCAGGCAAGGCGGCCATCGGGGTCGAGGTGCCGAACAAGGAAGTGGCGCCGATTTCCCTGCGCAGCGTGCTGGAATCCCAGGAATTCGAGCGGCATCCGTCCAGGCTGGCAGTTGCCCTCGGCAAGGACATCTCCGGAGAAAACATGGTGGTCGACCTGGCGAAAATGCCCCATCTCCTCATTGCGGGAGCCACGGGGTCGGGCAAGAGCGTCTGCATCAATGCCATCGTGGTTTCGCTGCTCTACAAGTCGAAACCCGAAGATGTCAAACTGCTGATGATCGACCCAAAAGTGGTCGAGTTGGGCGTTTACAACGGTATTCCGCATCTGCTGATTCCTGTGGTGACGGATCCGAACAAGGCGGCCGGGGCCCTGCGCTGGGCTGTTCAGGAAATGATCATGCGGTACAAGCTCTTCGCGGAGAAGGGTGCCCGCGACCTCGCCGGGTTCAACAATGCCGTCGAGGAAACCGGAACCGGCATGAAACTGCCTCAGATTGTCATCATCATCGATGAGCTGGCGGACCTCATGATGGTGGCGCCGCACGATGTGGAGGATTCCATTTGCCGCCTGGCCCAAATGGCCCGTGCCGCCGGCATGCACCTGGTCATCGCCACGCAGCGTCCGTCCGTGAATGTCATCACCGGCGTCATCAAGGCGAACATCCCCTCCCGGGTGGCTTTTTCCGTCTCTTCCCAAGTCGATTCCCGCACGATCATCGATATGGCCGGTGCCGAGAAACTGCTTGGAAAAGGAGACATGCTCTATTATCCAGTCGGTTTTCCAAAACCGGTCCGTGTGAAAGGGGCCTATATCACGGACAAGGAAGTGGAGCTGGTCGTAGAGCATGTGAAGGTGCAGATGCGCGTGAAATACGACGAGGAGATCATCGACAACATCAACGAAAACCAGCCGGCCGATGCGGAGGAGGCAGGGGAGGACGACAGCGACGACCTGCTCGATCAGGCCATCGAGGCGCTCATCGACAGCGGGCAGGCATCGGTCTCCTTCATCCAGCGCCGGTTCAAGGTCG